>CANRBN010000159.1 GCA_947628865.1 uncultured Gemmiger sp. | reverse complement strand
TAAAGGCGACTCGAACGGCACTTTTTGCTCTAGAGGTATCGGCCTCGTCCGCACATGTCAGCCGAGGCCGATGGATTCAGAAAATACCTTTTTCGACAGTCTGCGCTGCCCGCTGCCTGCCTGGCAGCGGGCAGCTTTTGCACAGGAGAGGAGGCGTCCCCATGCGCCTGGACAAGTATCTGAAGGTCAGCCGTCTGATCAAGCGCCGCACGCTGGCCAACGAGGTGGCCGATGCCGGGCGGGTGCTCGTCAACGGCAAGGCGGCCAAGGCCAGCTACGCCGTCAAGGAGGGCGATGTCATCGAGATCACGTTCGGCAACCGCCCCGTCAAGGTGCGCGTGCTCACCGTTGCGGAGCCAAAGGGGAAAGAGGTCGCCCGCGAGCTGTTTGAGGTCATCGAGGGGGAATGAGCGCATCCGTGGCATAAACCGGCGCCGGCGCGCATATGGTGATAGCAGCCTGAACTGCAAGGAGGCTTTCCGCCATGCCGCACCCCCAAACCGGCGCCCCGGCAGCCGAGCTGCTGCAACCCGAGCAGGAGCACTGCCTGACCATGCAGAACCGCCGCGAGCTCACGCTGACCGGCGTGAGCCGCATTTTGCGCTATGATGAGGATTCGGCCACGCTCGTCACCGCGATGGGCAACCTGACGGTCGGCGGGCAGGGGCTGCAGGTCAGCGAGCTGTCGGTGCGCACCGGGCAGGTGCATATCGCCGGCCGCATCGAGTACCTGCAATACACCGAAAACCGCGAGAGCGCCGGCGGCTTTTTTGCCCGCCTGATGCGCTGATGGTCGCCTCGCCCGCCGCGGCGGCCATCGCCGCCGATCTGCTTTGGTGCCTGGGTCTTGGCGTCTGCCTGGCCGCCGTGCGCAACGCTGCCGGCATGCTCTTTGGCAACGGACGTCTCGCCGCGTTCCTGTGGGATGTGCTCACCGCCGCCCTGGCCGCTGTGCTGCTGTGCGGCTTCTGTGCCGCGCGCTCTGCCTCCGGCATTGCGCGCTGGTATATGGCGGCGGGCATCGCCGCCGGGATGCTTGCGTGGCATACGGCGCTCGCCCCCGCCCTTGACGCCGCCGCGGCGTTCGTGCGCGGGCTTTGTGTACTGCCATTCCGCATTTTGTGGCAAAAAGTGCTGCGCCCGTCGATAAATCGCGCAAAAGATACAATGAAAAGCATATCCGCTTTACATGCGGAAAAGCGAAAAAAAGACGAAAAAAAGTCCAAAAAGGGCAAAAAACAGTTGCAAAACCGGCACAAGATATTGTATAATTGATGCGTACGGGGGCCAAAAGGCGCCCTGTGAGTGCTTTTGACGGCGAAAGGGGGCCCGCGCGATGAAAAAGCTGCATCTGTTCCCGGCGTGGGCCAAGGCCGCCATAGTGCTTTTGATCTTCGGGTATCTGCTGCTCAGCCTGCTGCGCAACCAGGCCGCCATCAGCGCGCGCCAGACCGAGCTGGCCGATGTACAGCAGCAGCTCGAGAGCCAGCAGGCGCTCAACCAGGAGCTCACACGAACCCTGGATGACGATGAAGACGCCATCATCGAGCGCATCGCGCGGGAGCAGGGCTACGCCCGCCCGAACGAGCGTGTCTTCATCGGGTACTGAGCGCGTTTCCGTTTTGTTCAGCGTGAGGGCTTTGCGGCCCCTCTGCCGATAAAAACATGATAAAGGGGTATCACATTTGTCGCTACAGGTTGGGGATATCGTAGAGGGCAAGGTCACGGGCCTCAAGCCCTTTGGATGCTTTGTTTCGCTGCCGGACGGCAAGACCGGGCTCGTGCACATTTCCGAGATCTCGTATGAGTATGTGCAGGACATCGCGGCGGTGCTGGAGGATGGGCAGACCGTGCGGGTCAAGGTGCTCTCCATCGCGCCGGACGGCAAGATCGCGCTGTCCATCAAGCGCACGCAGCCGGCGCCGGAGCGCGGTTCAAGGCCGGCTGGCGGCGCCGCGGCCAGGCAGCCCCGCAAGGAGGCGCCGCCGCGTGTGTGGCAGCCCAAGCCCGTGCAGCCCCGGGGCGATATGACCTTTGAGGATATGATGGCGCGCTACAAGACCCAAAGCGAGGAAAAGATCGCGGATCTGCGCCGTGTGACCGAAAACCACCGCGGCGGCTATTCCCGCCGCCGCGGCTGACAAACGCCGGCCCCGCCGATCACGGGGCCTGCTTTTTTGTTGCGAGGCAAAGGAGAGAACATGCCGCAGCTGTATGACCTGACGGCGCCCTGCTTTTTCGGCAGCGAGGCGACGCTCGCCTTTGAGGTGCGCCGCCTTGGCGCACAGGATGTCTGCGTATCGGACGGGCGCGTGGCGTTCCGGGGCGATGCCGCCCTGCTGGCCGCCGCCAACATCAACCTGCGCACGGCGGAGCGCGTGCTGCTGCGCCTCGCTCGGTTCAGCGCCAACACCTTTGACGAGCTGTTTGACGGCGTGTACGCCGTGCCCTGGGGCGAGCTGCTGCCCGCCGACGCACAGTTCCCGGTCAAGGGCTCCAGCCTTTCCAGCCAGCTTTCCAGCGTGCCGGCCTGCCAGAGCATCGTCAAAAAGGCCGTGGTCAAGCGGCTGCAGGCGGATCACGGCGTCACCGTACTGCCCGAGACGGGCGCGGTGTACAAGCTGCGCTTCGCCCTGCGCAAGAATGAGGCCGAGGTCTATCTCGATACCTCCGGCGAGGGGCTGCACAAGCGCGGCTACCGCAAGAACGCAACGCTCGCGCCCATCAAGGAGACGCTGGCCGCCGCCATCGCGGATATCGGACGTGTCAAGCGGGACAGCCTCGTCATGGATCCCTTTTGCGGCTCCGGCACGCTGATCATCGAGGCCGCGCAGAAGGCGCTCAACATGGCGCCGGGCCTGCGCCGCCGCTTTGCCGCCGAGAGCTTTGCCTTTCTGCCGTCCGCCGTGTGGCGGGAGCAGCGGCAGGCGGCGCTTGCCGCCGTGCGCACCGATACGGCCTTTGCGGGCGTCGGCACCGACATCGACCCCGCCGCAGTGGCACTGGCGCAGCAGAACGCCAAGCTGGCCGGGGTGGGGGAGCGCTGCCGCTTCGCGGTGGCGGACGTGCGGGACTTTGCCCCGCCGGCAGACGCCGCCGTGCTGACGAACCCGCCCTACGGCGAACGTCTGGGCGATGTGCAGCAGGCGGCGCAGCTTGCCGCCGTGCTGGGGCGCCGCTGGCAGCAAAGCCCCGGTCTTGGGCTGTATGCCATCACCGCCGACGCCGGGTTCGAGGAACACTTTGGCCGCAAGGCGGACAGGCGCCGCAAGATCTACAACGGGATGATCCCCTGCCAGCTCTACATGTATTACACACAGCATGCCCATAAGGAGTAAAACACCATGGAAGATCTGAAACTGGCGATCCTCATCGACGCCGACAACATCTCCCCCAAATATGTAAAAGTCATTCTGGACGAGGCCGCCAGCTTCGGCGTGGCCGCGTGCAAGCGCATCTACGGCGACTGGAGCGACCCGCGCCTCAAAAGCTGGCGGGATGCGCTGCTCAACCATTCCATCATCCCGATGCAGCAGTACAGCTACACCACCGGCAAGAATGCGACCGACTCGGCCATGATCATCGACGCGATGGATCTTTTGTATTCCGGCAATCTGGATGGGTTCTGCATCGTCTCGTCGGACAGTGATTTCACCCGCCTTGCCGCGCGCCTGCGCGAGGCCGGCAAGCTGGTCATCGGCATGGGCGAGAGCAAAACGCTCGGGCCGTTCGTCAAGGCCTGCGACCAGTTCAAATATCTTGACCTCATCCTTGACCACAGCGAGCCGGACAACGAGCCTGCGCCGGCAGCCGAGGCCCCGCAGGCCAGCGACGATACCGCCATCAACCGCGATTCCATCCTGCGGCTCATCCGCGGCATGATCGAGGAGATGGACGACGGCACCGGCTGGGTGCGCACCAGCCGCGTAGGCGACCAGCTCATCAAGCGCTATCCGGACTTTGACGTGCGCAACTTCGGCTCCAAGAGCCTGAACAAGTTCCTGGCGGGGCTCCCCGGGCTGGAGGTCGAGGAGCGGATGCTCTCGAACGGCAATCCCATCCAGTTCGTGCGCATGCAGCCCACGGCGCCAAAGACGGCGGCGCACCCGCGCAAAAAGCGCAGCGGCACCCGCAAGAGCAAATGAGAAAAATGCATCCGGTCGGCTCTTGACAACGCCTGCCGGATGCTTTATAATCATACGCGTTGGAAACAGCATAGGGGCATAGCTCAGTTGGTAGAGCAGCGGTC
>CANRBN010000158.1 GCA_947628865.1 uncultured Gemmiger sp. | reverse complement strand
CGTGACCATGACGAAGATCATCGAGACCATCATCAGGCTGGACAGGATGTTCATGCAGTAGGTCAGCATGCTCATCAAATTGCCGGTGGTGAACGCGGTGTTGCCGGAGGCGACGATCATGCGGGCCCCCAGCCAGGAGATGAGCAGGATGCAGGTGTACACCGTGCCCTGCATGATGGGGGCGTTCCAGTTGATGATCTTTTCGGCCTTGAGCAGCAGATCGCGCACGGTGCCGCTGGCCTTGGCGAATTTTTGGCTCTCGTAGTCCTCGCGCACATAGGCCTTGACCACGCGGATGGCCGAGACGTTTTCCTGCACGCTCTCGTTGAGGTCGTCATATTTGCGGAACGCCTGGTTGAAATACCGGGTCACGCGCGGGATGAGCGTGCCAAGGCAGACGGCCAGGAACACCACCGCCACGAGATAGATGGACGCCAGCTGCGCGTTGATGGAAAAGGCCATGAACATGGCCACGAGCATCGTTGTGGGCGCGCGCACGAACATGCGCAGCATCATCTGGTAGGCGTTCTGGATGTTGGTGACGTCGGTCGTCATGCGGGTGACGAGGCCGGCGGTGGAGTATTTGTCGATGTTCGCAAAGCTGAAGGTCTGGATGTTGCGGTACATCGCCCTGCGCAGGTTGCGCGCGTAGCCGGTGGAGGCGCGCGAGCCGAACACGCCGCCCAGCACGCCGAACAGGAGCCCGACCGCCGCGGCGATGACCATGTACCCGCCGATGCGGTAGATGTGCGGCAGGTCGCCGGCGTAGACGCCGTCGTCGATGATGGAGGCCATCATGCGCGGGATGATCATCTCCATGATGACCTCGCCCACCATGCAGACCGGGGTGAGCAGCGAGATGAGGCGGAAGCCTTTGGTCTCGCGGTAGAGTGTTTTGAGCAAGGGTGACATCTTCCTTTCGGATGGGATTTACGGTGTGCCTTACGGCGCGGGGCGCGCGGAGCGGGCCAGCGCCCCGGCGTTTTGCAAAAGCTGCGCGAGCGCGGCGCGAAGCGCGGCCAGCGCTTTGTCGTCAAGGCCGGCGCAGAGCTCGCGCTCGAACTGCTCGATGCAGCTCTTGAGGGCGGCGGCGCAGGCCCAGCCCTTTTCGGTCAGGGCAAGGCTCTTGAGGCGGGCATCCTGCTTGACGGCGGTGCGGGTGATGAAGCCGTCCTGCTCCATCGCCTTGAGCAGGGCCGTGACGCTCGAGCGCCGGATGTGGAACCGCTCCTCGATATCGCGCTGGTAGACGGGCACCCCCTCGCGGTTGCGGCGGGCGATGCAGCCCAGCACCATGCCGCGCGCGCCGGAAAGCTCGGGGCTGACGCGGGCCGCGATGGCGGCGTCCAGCGCGCGGCGGATGGCGTGGGAGACGCAGTGGATGTCGGCGCCAAGGTGCCCGGCGCCGTCGGGGCCGGTATTCGGTTCGGGCAAGGGTCGTCACCTCCCGGGGCGAAATGTTCGCTTTTTAATTGTTAGGTTCCAAACCTTTCACAGTATAGCCGCCGCCGGCGCCCGTGTCAAGGGGCCGGCGGCGGGAATTTTGTGACCTTTTTGTGACGGGCTCATTCGGGGGCCTTCATGCTCTCGACCATCGAGATCCTTTTGAGCCTGCGCCCCATGACGAGGTCGACCGCGATGCTGAACAGCATCGTCAGCGCGAAGGCGTACAGGAAGCTGACGGGCTCGATGTCGCGCCCGAACATGACGGCGTCGACCTCGACGGTGTAGATGACGAATTTGTGCAGCGCGATGCCGCCGAGAAGCCCCAGCAGCGCGCCGATGAGCGAGAGGAGGATGCTCTCGCGGTTGACGTAGGCGGACACCTCGCGGTCATAGAAGCCCAGCACCTTGATGGTGGCGATCTCCTTGACGCGCTCGGCGATGTTGATGTTGGTGAGGTTGTAGAGCACCACGAACGCCAGTGACGCCGCGCACACGATGATGAGCACGACCACGGCGTTGATGGAGTTGAGCATGTTGAGCACCGTGGTCTTTTGATCCTCGGTGAAGTTGACGGCACCGACGCCCTCCATGTCGAGCAGCCTGGCCGCCACGGCGGCGCGCGCCGCGGCCGAATCGTCGGCGAGCAGGCTGAGGACCGTGTTGTACGCCGGCGCCGTGCCAAAGCCCTGCGCGTAGGCGGCGGGGCCAAGGTAGGCATAGTTCATCACATAATGCTCGCACACGCCGGTCACGGTGAACGCGGCGCGCGCGCCGTCGGTGTTTTCCAGCGTGACGGTGTCCCCCGCCCTGACGCCAAGCGTCTCGGCCAGCTTTTCGGTGAGGATGACGCCGTCGTCGGTGAGCGGGGTGGCCTTGCGGCTGACGCGCTCGTGCAGGTCGGCAAAGCTTGCAAAGGCGGCGGCATCCTGCGGCGTGAGCAGGTAGACCTCGGCCATGGAGCCGTCCGGCATCCGCTGCTTGACCAGCTCGGTCGCGGCGGCGATGCTGCCGGAGAAGGCGGGGTCGGAGAAGAGATAGTCATGTACGGGGCCGGTTTGGGTATCGGCTTCGTCGGTGACGGCGGTGAGCAGGTCATACCGGTAGATCTGCCCGAACTGCTTGATGGCGATGCCGTTGAGCGAATCCGAGATGCCGAACCCGGTGACGAGCAGCGCCGTGCAGCCCGCCACGCCGATGACCGTCATCCAAAAGCGCTTTTTGTAGCGCAGCAGGTTGCGGAACGTGACCTTGTAGGTAAACGGCAGCCGCCGCCAGAGAAAGCCGACGCGCTCGAGAAAGATGCGCTTGCCGGCCTTGGGCGCGCGCGGGCGCATGAGGTCGGCGGGGGTCTCGCGCAAAGTGGCCCGGCAGGCCGAGAGCGTGGCCACGAGCGCGCAGCCGATGAGCAGGCCGCCGGCCATCAGCGCGTAGTTCGCGCGCCACGGCGTCGAGAAGCCGGGGGCGTAGTACATCATCTCGTAGGCGTACCAGATGACCGACGGGAACACCGTAAAGCCCATGGCCAGCCCCGCCAGCGCGCCGAACACGGCGGCGGTGAGCGCGTAGAGGATGTATTTTTTCATGATGGCGCCGCGCGCGTAGCCCAGCGCCTTCATCGTGCCGATCTGCAGGCGCTCCTCCTCAACCATGCGGGTCATCGTGGTGGAGACGACGAGCGCCGCCACCAGAAAGAAGAAGATGGGGAACACGCGGGCGATGGCCTCGACCTTGGACACATTGCCCTTGAACGAGTTGAAGCTCGTGTTGGCCGTGCGATCCCAGATGTACCATTCCGGCAGCTCGAGGTCGTCGAGCTCGGCCTCGGCATCCTCGAGCTCCCTGCGCGCGTCGGCGAGCTCGGCCTCGGCGTCGGCGCGCTCGTCGGCGTATTGCTGTTCGCCGTCGGCGAGCTCCGCCCGGCCATCCAAAATCTCCTGCCAGGCATCGGCCAGCTCCCGCCGGCCATTTTGGAGCTCCCGCTCGCCGTCGCTGAGCTGCCGCTCGCTCCCGGCCAGCGTCTGCCAGCCGGCGGCCAGCTGGGCGCCGCCGTCGGCAAGCTCGGCCTCGCCGTCGGCAAGCTCGGCCTCGGCGGCGGCGAGCGCGGCCTCGGCCTCGGCGAACTGCGCCTCGTTGGCGGCCAGCTCCTCCTCGCCGGCGGCGAGCGCGGCCTCGGCCTCGGCGAGCTGTGCCTCGTTGGCGGCCAGCTCCGCCTCGCCGCTCGTCAGCAGGCGGCGGGCCTCGATGAGCCCGGGCAGGCCCTCGACCAGCTGTTCGGCGCCCGGCGGCGGATCCTCGATGAAAGCGCGCTCCAGCTCGCGCAGAGTCTCGCGCAGCTCGGGGGGCAGCGCGTCGGCGTCGGCGCCGTTCAGCGCGTCCAAAAGCGGCTGCAGCTCCGCCTGCAGAGCGTCGTCGTCAAGGCCCGCCACGCGCGCGAGCTCCGCCTTGAGCGTCTCGGCCGCCGCGGCGGCCTCGGGGGGCGTTTCGGGCGGGAGGGGCTGCGCCTCCAGCGCCTCGAGGGCCCGGGAGGCCGCATCGCGCAGAGCCTGCGCCTGCTCCGGGGCCAGGCGGACGCCGCCCAGCGCCTTGAGGAAATGCTCGGCCAGCCTGGCGGGGTCCGCAAGCTCCTCGTCCGGCAGGGCGGCCAGCTCGGTCAGGGCCGCGTCCAGCTCGGCGACCGTCACCGTCAGGCCCCGCTCGGCCAGCGCATCCGACACCTGCTCAAGGCCCCGCTCGTATTCGCCGCGGCCCGCCTCCAGCTCGGCACGGCCAGCCTCCAGCTGTGCGCGGCCCGCCTCCAGCTCGGCGCGGCCCCCCTCCAGCTCGGCGCGGCCCGCCGCGAGC
>CANRBN010000157.1 GCA_947628865.1 uncultured Gemmiger sp. | reverse complement strand
CGCTGGCGGGCGCACGGGCACCTGCTCTACACCAACTGGCTGAACTACTACGTCTACCAGAACACCCCCTATGACCTCGGCACGCTCGAGGCCGTCGAGGGCGCGGAGGCGCAGAGCCATGTCTGAGGTCAGCGCCTCCATCGTCGCCTACTGCGATTATGACGAGGTCTGCGCCGCCGTGCGCAGCATCCTCGCCGATACCGCCGCGCCGCGCTTCACGCTGTATGTCATCGACAACGCGAGCCCCGACGGCTGCGGGGCCCGGCTGGCCGCCACGGATTTCGGTGACAGCCGTGTAAAGCTGAAGTGCTTGCCGGAAAACATCGGCTTTGGAAAAGGGCACAACAGCGTGCTTTCGGAGCTCAAGAGCGACGTGCACTTCATCCTGAACCCCGATATTTTGCTAAGCAAGGGCCAGAACACGCTGCAATCGCTCGCCGACTGGCTGCTGAGCCAGCCCGGGGCCGTGATGGCGACGCCGCAGCTCTATTACCCCGACGGGCGCATCCAGCATCTGCCCCGCCGCAAGCCGACGCCGTGGCTGCTGCTGGCGCGGCAGCTGGCCCCGCGCCTGGGCGGCGTGTTCGCCAGGGCGGACGCGCACTACACCATGCAGGACGAGGATCTGACCGCGCCGCGCCGCATCGAGTTCTGCACCGGCAGCTTCATGGCCGTGCGCACCGATGTCCTCAAGGGCTTCGGCGGCTTTGACGAGGGGTATTTCATGTACGTCGAGGACGCGGACATCACCCAGAAGGCCCTGCAAAAGGGCGGGGTGTATCTGGCGCCGCAGTTCGGGGCCGTGCATGCCTGGCACCGCGACCCGATGCGGGACGCCGGCAAATTCATGCTGCAGCTGAAGAGCATGGCGCGCTATTTTGCCCGCTGGGGCCCTGGCCGGGGCAGCGTGTAGGCGCCGCGCCGCAAAAAATGGATAAAGCCGCGGGCGGAAGGCACCGGTTTTTTGGTGCTTTCCCCTTTTTTTGCCCGCTGGCGGGTTTTGGCTTGTATTCACGGGCGGTATCTGCTACAATTAGAGGGCAGCTCCGGCTGCCTATACAAAATGTAGTATCGTGCGCCCTTTACCCAGACAGGAAAGGAACGGGAATTGTATGCTGACTGATATCGAGATCGCCCAGGCGGCAAAGCTCAAGCCCATCACCGAGATCGCCGCGCAGGTGGGGCTGGATGCCGATTCCATCATCCCCTACGGCAAATACAAGGCCAAGCTCGATCACAAGCTCATCCGCGGCAAGGGCCCGGACGGAAAGCTGATCCTGGTCACCGCCATCTCCCCCACGCCCGCCGGCGAGGGCAAGACGACGACGAGCGTCGGTCTCGCGGACGCTCTGTGCGCTTTGGGCAAAAAGACCATGCTCTGCCTGCGGGAGCCGAGCCTTGGGCCGGTGTTCGGCATCAAGGGCGGCGCCGCCGGCGGCGGCTACGCGCAGGTGGTGCCGATGGAGGACATCAACCTCCACTTTACCGGCGACATCCACGCCATCGGCACGGCCAACAACCTGCTGGCCGCGATGATCGACAACTCCATCCAGCAGGGCAATCCCCTGAACATCGACCCGCGCCGCGTGACCTGGAAGCGCTGCATGGACATGAACGACCGCCAGCTGCGGTTTTTGGTGGATGGCCTCGGCGGCAAGGTCAACGGCACCCCGCGCGAGGACGGGTTCGATATCACCGTCGCCAGCGAGATCATGGCCATCTTCTGCCTGGCGACCGACCTGAAGGATCTGAAAGAGCGCCTGGCCCGCATCGTGTGCGCCTACACCTACGACGGCAAGCCGGTCACGGCGGGCGACCTCGGCGCCGCCGGCGCGATGACCGCGCTGCTGAAAGACGCCATCGACCCGAACCTTGTGCAGACGCTTGAGAACAACCCCGCCATCATCCACGGCGGCCCGTTTGCGAACATCGCCCACGGCTGCAACAGCGTCACGGCGACCAAATTGAGCCTCAAGCTGGCCGATTACGTCGTCACCGAGGCGGGCTTTGGCGCCGACCTCGGAGCCGAGAAGTTTTTGGACATCAAGTGCCGCTACGCCGGCATCGCGCCCAGCGCCGTCGTGCTGGTGGCCACGGTGCGCGCGCTCAAGAGCCACGGCGGCGTGGCCAGGGCCGACCTGTCCAAGCCCGACGCCGCGGCGGTCAAGGCCGGCGCCGCGAACCTGGCGCGCCACATCGACAACCTGAAAAACGGCTTTGGCCTGCCGGTGTGCGTGGCCATCAACGCGTTCCCCACCGATACCGCCGAGGAGATGGACGTCATCCGCGCCGTGTGCGAGGACGCCGGCGTGCCCTGCGCGCTGTCCGAGGTGTTCGCCAAGGGCGGCGAGGGCGGCAAAGAGCTCGCGCGGACCGTGCTCTCCATCATGGAGGACAAGCCCATCCGGTTCACCTACCCGCTCGAGGCCGGCCTGACCGACAAGATCGAAGCGGTGGCCAAAAAGATCTACCGCGCCGACGGCGTGAACTACGCGGCCGCCGCCAAAAAGACGCTCGACGAGCTCGAGGCGATGGGCTACGGCGGGCTGCCGGTGTGCATCGCCAAGACGCAGTATTCGTTCAGCGATGACGCCGCGCTCAAGGCCGCGCCCACCGGCTTTACGATGAACGTGCGCGAGGTGCGGCTCTCGGCGGGCGCCGGGTTCGTGGTCGTCATCTGCGGCAGCATCATGACGATGCCCGGCCTGCCCAAGCACCCGGCTGCCATGGACATCGACTGTGACGAGAACGGCAAGATCACCGGCCTCTTCTGACTTTTTTGCCCCGCACACAAACGCCGCCCCGGCCGTTGGCCGGGGCGGCGCAGCGTGTCAAAAAAGAGCCCACTAAATCCCGGCGGGGTCAGGGGACCCCGCCCTACGGTCTCAAATCTATTGCATCTTCGTTGCAAACGTAGGGCGGCCTGCCCTCAGGCCGCCGCAGGGAGATGCTTGCTTATGGTTTTTCGACGGTCTGACGCCGCCCCGGCCGTTGGCCGGGGCGGCGCCTTATTCGGGCAGGATCACGAGCCTTGGCGGGGCGGGCGCCGTGCCGGGGCCGTATTTGACCGCCGTCCAGAACCGCAGGCGCAGGGGATCGCTGTTTTGCGCCTGTGCCGTTTGGCAGAGCGCCGCAAAGGCGGCGAGCAGCTCGGCGCGGAGGGCGGCCTCCGGGGCGGAAGCTTCTCCGGACAGGCTCTTGAGCGCGAGATGCCGCAGGTGCAGCTGCACGTCGGTGCGCTCCCGCTGCGGCAGCACCGTCACCTCGGCGTCCGCGGTGCAGTGGATGTCCGCAAAGGTGACATCCAGCCGGTCGGCCTGCCCGCAGAGCACCGCGGCCAGCTGTGCGGCGGGCGCCGCGTCAAAAAGCGCCGGCTCTCCCGTTTTGGGCAGCAGCGCGAAGCCGTAGCCGCTTTCCTGCCGCACCGGCACGGCGCAGACATCCTCCTGCGCGAACAGCGTTTGCAGCCCGCAGTGGACGGCGCCGCCCGTCTCCAGCGCCAACAGCTCCTCATAGACCTGCGCGGCGTTGCGCGGCGTCTCGTCGCCGTGCAGCAAAAAGACCGCGAGCTCCGGCGCCGGCTTGCCGGCGCTGTAGAGCAGCGTGCCGATTTGGGCAGCCGTGTCCCGGTCGCAGTCCGCCGGCAGGCCGACGACGTCCATCAGCCCGTAAAAAACGCGGCCATCGAGGCCTGCGGCGGCGGTTTGCAGCGCCCGCGCGGGGGTATCGCCCCGCCCCAGCGCGGTCTTGTACGCCGTCTCGCCCTCCGGCGCGCTCTCGTCGGCCAGCAACAGCAGCACCGAATCCGGCCCGAAAAAAGCGGCGCGCACGATCTCGCGCCCCGAAAGCGGCGTGCCGGCGCAGGCGGTGAGCGCCAGCGCCGCCGCCAACACCGCGCTCAGGCGGCGTTTTTGCCCAGCAGGCATCGCACACCACCCCCTATCCCCACAAGCCCCGCTAACACCCAGCAGGCCGCGTTGCGCCACAAAAGCATCTGCCCCGTGTCGGCGCCGCGCAGGAGCACGCAGGCCAGCAGCATGGCGGCAAAATACAGGGGGTATCGGTCAAGGCCGACGGCGGTGTCCTCCCCGCGGCTTTTGCCGCCGCACAGCCCGACCATGGCGTACAGATAGACCGCCAGCTTGAGCGAGACGAGCATCGTCCACAGCAGCAGCTGCAGCCATTCGAGACGGTTGAAGATGGACAGCGCGCCGCTCTGCGCGGCGGTGTGCAGCGGGTTTTGGCGCAGCGGCATGGCGGCGCCGAAGAACAGCTCGAGCACCGTGTGCAGC
>CANRBN010000156.1 GCA_947628865.1 uncultured Gemmiger sp. | reverse complement strand
TCCCGTCAAGGCGGCCCGTGCCCACATCCTTCAGGCCTTACAGGAACAGCGAAAAACCTGCTTATGCAAATCAGGATCGAGGGCGAGAGGTCGGGCCCATGCGCAGAGTGATACAGATGATCCATAGCAAAACTGAAATAGAGTAAATACATATGAGCGAGAAAACCATCGCAAAAAAGCAGACATATCGAGTGGCTTCGTTTTACAATAAAATGCCACCGCCATTTCAAAACGGCGGTGGCATTTTGGTGTTGGTGGGGAACGTCGCGGGGGATTCTGGCAGAAAAATCATCGTTGAGCGATGGCCTTGCCGCGCGTGGATCGAAGATATCGCCGCCAATCGTATGTTTTCTTTATGGAATTGTGGACAGACCGGCAGCGATTGTGATAAACTGGATCTTGCCAGATCAGCTTTTTTTTCGAGGAGGTGTGAATGTGAATATCACCAACCAGTATGATGTTTTCATCGCATTTCATGACTCGTCCAGATCCTCGGGCGCGCTCAGACAGGCGGAATCGATTTATAACTATCTCCAGCAGCAGGGCATCAAGTGCTTTCTCTTCCCCGAGAGCAGCAGCAGCAGTGTCTATAAGGCCAACTTTATCAAGATCATGCAATCCAGGCTGCTGCTCCTTGTCTGCAACGATACGATCGCGCGTACGCGCGGCGGTGAGCTGGATGTCACAAAGAATTACCATCTGTATGTGGAGCTGGATTCCTTCTTTGCGCTGACCCAGTCCGACGAGGCGTTCCGGTCGGTGAATGACGCTGCCATACTGTATTTTAGCGAGAACGGCCAAAAGACGATCGTGCCATCGCCCGAAAAACTGCATGCGCTGTTTGACAACCGGAACAGCTTCCATATCGCGACGGGGACGGATGACGAAGACGCGTTTGACGACGTGCTCGACTGGGCCCAGACACGGCTGGAAACCTACGAAACAAACGATGCCTCCGGTGAATTGATGGCGATCCTGGCCGGTCGGGTCTCCGATATATTCAACAGAACCATTGACGGGGTCAATTTCCGGCGCGTCATGCGGCAGGCCACCCGGATCAAATGTGTCGGCATTTCCAACTGGACATTTACACTGACGGATGGCTGTACCAAGCTGATCCGGGCGCTGAATGCCGAAAAAGATGTTGAAATGTTGTTTTTGGATCCGAACGGAAAAAACGTCGCGCTGAGAGCTGAGGAAGAAAGGAAAGATACCCGCGGGCAGGTGATCGCCTCCTTTGACATGCTGCGCTCGGAGCTGCATTCGCATTTCAAAGGACAGGCGGAGAAGCTGGCCCATCTGAAGATGTACACCTTTGACATGATCCCCAGGGACAACCTGATCTTCATTTATACGCCGAGCGACAGCTTTCTGTTTGTTCAGAGCTATTCTCACGCGCTGCCGGGCAGCGCGTGCCCCTGCATGATACTGCGCAGGGCAAAAAACAAAGAGTCCCCGCTGTTTGAATACTATGAAGGCATTTACGACAACATCAAATGCGATTTCAAAACCAGGCCGCTGTGCATGAATGAGGAGGGCGACCGTCATGGACTATGAGCAGGAGCTTGCCTTTATCAGTGCCCGGATAAAAGAAGTGTACCGCGAGGCCGCCTCGTCCGCGGCGTTCAACATCTACAATAAGGCCTATTATGATGAGGTCACCAATATTGATCTGACAGTCGAAAAAAGGCTGATCGACATCATCAAGGCGCATGACGGTGACGCCAGATTCCTCAGCGAGGAGTACAACAGCGCCGCATTGAAGCGGGGGCGTACCTGGATCATCGACCCGATCGACGGAACCTGCAACCTGACGCACGGCATCCCGACATACGCGGTTCAGTGTGCTCTGTTCGATCAGGGCGAAATAAAACTGTCCGCCATCTATTTCCCCTTTAATGACGAACTGTTCACGGCCTGCCGGGACGGCGGCGCCAGATTAAACGGCAATTTGATCAAGGGAGTAAGCCGCCCCGTCAACCGCGCCCTTGTCAGCTTTGGAGATTTTGTGCATACGAATCAGGGCCTGTTCGACCTGGAGCACCAAATCATGCAGCATGTGGCGGGCATCGTTGAACGGATCCGGATGTACGGCGCCGCCAGCATCGACTTCGCCTACGCGGCGTGTGGAAGACTGGATGGCAGCTATACCTTTGTCAAAAATCCGTGGGACATTCTCCCGGGGATCTTCCTTTGCCGAGAGGCCGGGCTGCAGGTGTGCGATGCTTATGGCGAGCCCTATACGGAAGCCAGTGATACAGTCGCCGTTTTTTCAACGCCCGAGCTCATGGAAGCCTGCACATCTCCGCTCCGCGGGCGCGCCAACTGCCCGGAAAGCCACAGCACGAATTCCTCCACTGTGGGCGCCGCCCCGGCGTAAAGGTATTGCTGCTGGTAATACGATCATACCGGGCCGTCCTGTCGAAAGCTGCCGAAGCAGGTCAAAAAGGGCACAAAAGCATCCCCGTGCAAATGCGGCTTTTTCTTCACAAGCTGCGCCTTTTGCGTCTGCCAGATGCGCGGCGTGCAGATGCCCTGCGTGACCGTCAAGACATTTCAACGCAAACCAAAACAGAGCACTCCGCGGGGAAGTGCTCTGTTTTGATGCGGCTTTTTGGCCGACCGGCCCGGTCGCGGGGCCGGTCGGGTGCGGGCATCACTCGATCATGATGACCTTTTTCTCCGGCAGCTTGGGGGCGTCCTGCTTGGGCACGCTCAGCTTGAGCACGCCGTCCTCAAATTTGGCCTGCACGTCTTTTTCGGTCACCTGCTCGCCGACATAGTAGCTGCGCTGCATCGAGCCCGCATACCGCTCCTGCCGGATCACGCGGCCGGCGCTGTCGGTCTGGTTTTGGTCAAGGCCCTTGGCGGCGCTGACGACCAGATACCCGTCGCTCAGCTCCAGGCTGATCTCGTCCTTTTTGAAGCCGGGCAGGTCGATGTCGACCTCATAGTGGTCGTCATGGTCGCGGACGTCGGTCTTCATCACGTTGGCGGCATGCTTGCCGTAGAGCTTGCGATCCAGGCCGTCCAGGTCACGCAAAGACGGGAGATCCATCCAGCTGTCAAAAAAATCATCGAAGATACGCGGTACCAACATCATTCATTTCCTCCTGACGCAAATGGTTTTGAGCATCGGATGAAAGGCGCTGCCCCTGCGGGGCGTCTTGTTTCCTTTGTTCTGGTTCCAGTATAGCACAAAAATTAGCACTGTCAAGCCTAGAGTGCTAAAAATGCGTGAAATTCCTGTTAACAATCGGTGAACATTGCGTCCCGCCGTTCCCAGTATGCCCGCCGCGCCGGCGGATATGCAAAAGAGAAGCCCCCGTCACGGCGTATAGTCGATGTTCGCTTTGGCCGCCTGCGGCTCCTGCAAGCGGCGCTCGATCCGGTACAGCCGCCCGTCCTTGACAAAGCGCGCGCCGGTCTGCTTGAAGTGGAACGCCACGCCGTACCGCACGCACTGCGCGCGCGTGGCCAGCACCCACTCATACCGGCAGGGGCGGGCGTTGGGGCCGGATTCTCCGCCGCAGGTCACGAGCTCGAGCTGCGCGGCGGCGAGGTAGGGCTCGATGTCGATGGGCCCCAGCATCGGCTCGTGGATGACGCGCTTGTGGCGCGCCGGCACCGTGAGAAAGACCGGCAGCCGCCGGTCGGCCTGCTCCTGATTTTCACAGGTACACCACAGCGTCACGTTGGGCCAGCCGTCGCCCCAATCGTCGGGGATGCAGTCCCAAAAGCGGTGGATGCGCTTGGTGATGATGTGGAACCGCACATCGGCGCGCTCGCGCATCATCTGCCAGCACGCGGGGCGCCAGGCGTCGGCATCCTCGAGGAAAAAATCCGAGGTCATGCAGGCGAACACCGTGCTGCTTGGCGGTATCTTGTATTCCCGGTGGCGGTCACGCCGGAGCGGCAGGTCGAAATCCGCCGTGCGCGCGACGACACCGGCGTCCCGCCCGACCGATTCGTCCCTGCGGTAGACATAGCAGTTTTGGCACCCGGCGCTGATTTTGTGGCAGCCGTGCCACGGGTTCCAGATCGGCATGCGCCCGCCCCCCTTTTGATGACAGTATAGCACGCGCCCGCGGCGCGCGCAACGCGCGGGCGGCCCGCCGACCGCCGCAAAAAGCGCCCGCGCGGCGCAAAGACCGCCGGCGGGTGTTTTTGCCGTACCGCTTGTGATACAGGCCGGTTTATGGTATAATTATCTTGTAAACGCCCGCTTCGCGGGCTTTTGGCCCGACAGACTACCCGCGGCGCCGCCCGCCGCAAAGGAGAGACCCGCATGGAT
>CANRBN010000155.1 GCA_947628865.1 uncultured Gemmiger sp. | reverse complement strand
CCGAGACCTTCTGCACCGCCTCGTCCTGCCGATGGGGCGTTTCGCGTCGGCGATGCCGGCGCGCGAGCGCAGGATGGCGTCCGAGACCTTCTGCACCGCCTCGTCCTGCCCGATGACGCGATGATGCAGCACGTCCGGCAGGCGCAGCAGCTTTTCGCGCTCGCCCTCGACGAGCTTTTCGACCGGGATGCCCGTCCAGCGGGCCACGATGCGGGCGATCTCCTCCTCGCCCACGCGGTCGCGCAGCAGGCTGTCCTCCCGGCGGGCGGCGGCGAGCTTTTCCTGCTCCTCCAGCTCCCGCTGCAGGCCCGGCAGCTTGCCGTACTGCAATTCGCCCGCCCTGCCGTAATCGCCCGCGCGGGTGGCCTTTTCGATCTCCGCCTTGGCGGCCTCGACCTCGGCGCGCAGGCTCTGCACCTTGCCGATGGCGTTCTTCTCGTTCTCCCACTGGGCCTTTTTGCTGTTGAACGCGTCGCGGAGCTCGGCCATCTCCTTTTCAAGGACCGCGAGCCGCTCTTTGGAGAGCGCGTCGCTCTCCTTTTTGAGCGAGGCCTGCTCGATCTGCAGCTGGGTCAGGCGGTGCTGCAGGTCGTCGAGCTCCGCCGGCATGGAATCCAGCTCGGTCTTGACCATGGCGCACGCCTCGTCGACGAGGTCGATGGCCTTGTCGGGCAGAAAGCGGTCGGAGATATACCGGTCGGAGAGGGTCGCCGCGGCGATGAGCGCCGGATCCTGGATCTTGACGCCGTGGAACACCTCGTACCGCTCCTTGAGGCCGCGCAGGATGGAGATGGTGTCCTCCACCGAGGGCTGCGCCACCGTCACCGGCTGGAAGCGGCGCTCCAGCGCCGGGTCTTTCTCGATGTATTCGCGGTATTCGTCCAGCGTGGTGGCGCCGATGCAGTGCAGCTCCCCGCGCGCGAGCATGGGCTTCAACAGGTTGCCGGCGTCCATGGCGCCGTCGGTCTTGCCGGCGCCGACGATGGTGTGCAGCTCATCGATGAACAGGATGATGCGCCCCTCGCTCTTTTTCACCTCGCCGAGCACCGCCTTGAGGCGCTCCTCGAACTCGCCGCGGTACTTGGCGCCGGCCACAAGGGCGCCCATATCCAGGCTGAAGACCGTTCTGTCCTTGAGGTTTTCCGGCACGTCGCCGCGCACGATGCGCTGGGCAAGGCCCTCGGCGATGGCGGTCTTGCCGACGCCGGCCTCGCCGATGAGGCAGGGGTTGTTCTTGCGCTTGCGGGACAGGATGCGGATGACGTTGCGGATCTCGGCGTCGCGCCCGATGACGGGGTCGAGCTTGTTGGCGCGCGCCATCTCGACGAGATCCTGCCCGTACTTTTTGAGGGCGTCGTAGGTGGTCTCGGGGTCATCGGTGGTCACGCGCTGGTTGCCGCGCACCGCGGAAAGCACCTGCATGAACCGCTCCTCCGTGAGCGAGAAACGGCGGAACAGCTCCTGTGCCGCCTTGCCGGGGCGGCGCAGCATGCCGAGAAACACATGCTCGACGCTGATGTATTCGTCCCGCATCTGGCGGGCCTGCTCCCCGGCGGCGGTCAGCGCGCGGTCGAGCTCCGGGGAGATATAGACCCGCTCCGGGTCGCGCCCCGAGCCCGTCACGCGGGAGAGGGCCTCGACTTTTTCCGTGGCGGCGCGGGCAAAGGCGGCGGCGTCGATGCCGGCGGCGGTGAGCAGCTGCGGGATGAGCCCGCCCTCCTGGCCGCCGAGGGCGGCGAGCAGGTGCTCCTGCTCGACGGCGGGGTTCGCGTACTCCACAGCCAGGCGCTGCGCGCTCTGCAATGCCTCGACGGTCTTTTGGGTGAATTGATTCGCGTTCATGGTATCTCCTCCTAACCTGGCCGCGGAGCGGCCAAAGGGATCACGGTCTGCCAGCCAAAGCATTTTGAGATGCCGTTCCTTGTTTCTTCGATGGTTCGACTGAATCTTTTAAAATTAGCACTCTATTGCTTCGACTGCTAATATTGTATCATATTCCGGCGGATTGTCAAGCGCCCGGGGCAAACATTCACAGTTTGTTCAGGAACGGCGCCCGGGGCCCGCTTTTTTCGGGGCGGCCTTGCTTTATCGGCGCAAACGCGGTAGAATAAAACCACTCTTTACACCATTCTTGAATGAAAGCGGGGATATCCTCATGGAGGAGAAGAACCTTTCCGTCAACACCCTGTGCGTGCAGGGCGGCTACACACCCAAAAACGGCGAGCCGCGCCAGATCCCCATCATCCAAAGCACGACCTTTAAATACGACAGCTCGGACGAGATGGGCAAGCTGTTCGACCTCGAGGCCAGCGGCTACTTTTATTCCCGCCTGCAAAACCCCACCTGCGATACCGTCGCGGCCAAGCTGGCGGCGCTCGAGGGCGGCACCGCCGCGATGCTGACCGGCTCCGGCCAGGCGGCCAACTTCTTTGCGCTGTTCAACATCTGCAACGCCGGCGACCACATCGTTTCGAGCTCCACCATCTACGGCGGCACGTTCAACCTCATCTCGGTCACGATGGCGAAGATGGGCATCACGGCCACCTTCATCGACCCCGACTGCACGCCCGCCGAGCTGGACGCCGCTTTCCGCCCCAACACGAAGGCCGTTTTTGGCGAGACCATCGCGAACCCCGCCCTGACCGTGCTGGACATCGAGAAATTCGCCGCGGCGGCGCATGCCCACGGCGTGCCGCTCATCGTCGACAACACCTTCGCCACGCCGATCAACTGCCGCCCGTTCGCGTGGGGCGCCGATATCGTGACCCATTCCACCACCAAATACATGGACGGCCACGGCGGCTGCGTGGGCGGCGCCATCGTCGACAGCGGACATTTTGACTGGATGGCCCATGCCGACAAGTTCCCCGGCCTCACCACCCCGGACGAGAGCTACCACGGCATCACCTACGCCGAGCGTTTTGGCAGGGAGGGCGCGTTCATCACCAAGGCGACGGCGCAGTTGATGCGCGACCTTGGCAGCGTACAGAGCCCGATGAGCGCCTACATGCTCAACCTGGGTCTCGAAAGCCTGCATGTGCGCATGGCCCGCCACTGTGAGAACGGGCAGGCCGTGGCCGAGTTCCTGGCCGGCCACCCCAAGATCGCCTATGTCAGCTATTGCGGCCTGCCGGGCGACAAATACCACGCCCTGGCGCAGAAATACCTGCCAAACGGCAGCTGCGGCGTGGTGAGCTTCGGCGTCAAGGGCGGGCGCGCCGCCGCCGCGGCCTTTATGGGGCATTTAAAGATCGCCGCCATCGAGACGCACGTTGCCGACGCGCGCACCTGCTGCCTGCACCCGGCCAGCAGCACCCACCGCCAGATGAACGACGAGCAGCTGCTTGCCGCCGGCGTGCAGCCCGACCTTGTGCGCATGAGCTGCGGGCTGGAGGACAAGCAGGACTTGATCGATGACATCGCCCAGGCGCTGGACAAGATCTGACGTTCAAAAAGGAGCCGAACCATGCCCCTGATCATCCCGCAGGAACTGCCGGCCTATGACGTTTTGAGCCGGGAAAACGTGTTTGTCATGCACAAACAGCGCGCGCAGAGCCAGCACATCCGGCCCCTGCGCATCCTCATCCTCAACCTCATGCCCACCAAGATCATCACCGAGACGCAGCTGGCCCGGCTTTTGGCCAACAGCCCGCTGCAGGTGCAGCTGACCTTTTTGCAGACGGCCACCCACACCGCCAGCCACACCCCGCAGGAGCACATGAAGGCCTTTTACAAGACCTTTGACGCCGTGCGGGACGAGCGCTTTGACGGCATGATCATCACCGGCGCGCCGCTCGAGGATATGGATTTTGAGCAGGTGGATTACTGGGACGAGCTCTGTGCCATCATGGACTATTCCAAGGAGAACGTGTTCTCCACCATCCATCTGTGCTGGGGCGCGCTGGCGGGGCTCTATTACCATTTCGGCATCCCCAAGGTGAGCTTTTCGCAAAAGCTGTTCGGCGTGTTCCCGCACAAGGTGGTGCGGTCCTCGAACCCGCTGGTGCGCGGCTTTGACGAGGTGTTCTATGCCCCGCACAGCCGCTGGGCCGGCATCGACCGCGCCGCCGTGGAGGGGTGCGGCGGCCTGCGCATTTTGGCGGACAGCGCCGTGGCCGGGCCGATGCTGCTCTCGACCGATTCGGGGCGGCAGATCTTTGTCATCGGGCATCCGGAGTACGACAAATACACCCTTGACACTGAGTACCGGCGCGACCTCGCCGCCGGCAAGGCCATCCTGCCGCCCGTCAACTACTACCCCGCCGACGACCCCTCGCAGGAGCCTGTCTTCCGCTGGCG
>CANRBN010000154.1 GCA_947628865.1 uncultured Gemmiger sp. | reverse complement strand
GGCGCAGGCGGACTGGCGCAGCCAGCTTAGCCGAGCCCCTCTTTTGCAGCGTGTCGAGTTTCTCGACACGCTGGCGCCGCGGGTTGGACAGATGCTTGTCCAACCCGCGGCGTTATCCTGTTGGTATCCAGAAGCGTAACGGATGCGGGAACATGCTGCACAAAAGAAAAACACCATTTTTGTAGTTGGCGCCGATTCTTTAAGCCCTTCATTGGAACGCTTTGCATCGCGGCGGAAAGCTGCTATAATAGGTTGGAAATCGACAAAGCTTTTCCTTGTCCCCTGCCGCGGCCGCTTCCAGGAGGCCGCGGTCTTCGGCGGCAGCGGGCCGGCTATGTGGCTGCGCAGCCAGGGAGAACGGGCAAAGCTGCCGCAAAACGGATGACCGAACATTTCAGGGAGGTGTGCCAAATGGATCTTTTCCCCAAAAAACGTCTGCAGACCACGGAGCCGTCGGCGGAGACGGGCGGCTCCCGCTCCAAGGCGGATGCGGAAACGCAGGGTCAGGAGACCGCTGCCGCCGCCGGGCTCACCGCGACGCAGTCGGCGCGGATCTCTGCCGACAAAGCCGCGGTGGAGTTCGCCAAGCCCGCCACCTATGAGCGCGGCCTTCTGGACTCCGGCGCCGCCAAAGGCGCCATCAAAAAGAATGCTTTTGCCGGCGGGGAACCTGTGTATGACCCCTACACCGGGCAGGCCTTGGAATTGCGCATTCAGGATGCCAAGCTGAAATACGGGGCAAAATGGCAAGACCATGTTGCCGAGGCGGATCACGTCGTTCCTCTGGAGAGGGTCTACAGCGGCCATAAGGCGGATCCGTGGGTAAAAACGGATGACCTGAAAACGGTCGCCAACGACCCGGACAATATGCAGGTCGTCTCGCGCCGCTTCAACAACGCGAAACGCAACCGAACCAATGAGGAATTGGTGACCGACCAGCAGTATCTGGACAAAACCGGTCTCAAGCTCACGTCCAAGGGGAAAAAGGCCGCCATCGAAAAAGACCGCGCCGTACAAAAGACGAACGACGCGAAATTGCGCAAGGCCTCCGTTCAGAACGCCTTAAAGACCGGGCACGAGGCCGGGATGGCCTCCGCCGCCAATGCCGGTTCCACCACCGCGATCATCTCGGGCGTGCTCAATATCACGGCTGTGATCCGCGGGGAAAAGGATGTCGGCGAGGCCCTGGCGGACACGGCGGCAGATACCGCCAAGGCCGCCGCCGGCGGATACCTGATGGGCAGCGGCTTGACGGTACTGTCGCATACGCTCACCAGCTCCTCGTCCGAATTTCTGCAGGCCCTGGCCAAATCCAATGTGCCCGGGCAGGTCATCACCGCCGTGATCGTGACCGGCGATACCGTTGTCCGTTACGCCAAGGGCGAGATCGATACCCGCGAATGCCTGATCGAGCTGGGCGAAAAGGGCCTGACGATGGTGGCCGTCCATTATTCCATGGCCATTGGGCAGGCGCTGATCCCGATCCCGTGCGTTGGGGCCGCCGTCGGCGCGCTGGTGGGCTCGCTGCTGACCAGCCAGTGCTATCATTCCCTGATCGATCTGCTGCAGACCAGGCACCTTGAACATGAAGAACGTCTGCGGATCATGGAAGAGTGCCGGCAGGCCGAGGCTTATGCGCGGCGGTTCCAGGCGGAGCTGCAGATGTGTATCGACAACTATTTTGCGGAATACCGCAGCTGTTTTGACGATGCGCTGAACCAGATCCACTCCGCATTTGAAAATGGCGACGCGGACGGGATGATCGCCGGCGCGAACCAGATCACGCGCAAGCTTGGCGGTCGGGTCATTTTTGACGATGTCGAGGGGTGCAGGCAGTTTTTGCTTTCCGGCGCGGTCGATGAGCTGTAAATACCGGCAAACGATCCATAGAAAGGGGCAAAGCAGCAGATGTTCGTAGTTGGGATGGCGGTCGCCGGTCTTGCCTCCGCGCTTGGTGTTGGCTCCCACATGCAGGCACGCGAGGTCAATGAGAAAGCAAAGCAGATCGTTGAGCAGGCACAGGCGTCCTACAACAAGTGGAAATGCCAGCTCGACGAGGCGACGGAAGACTGCCAGGATGCACTTGTCGCCCTCGGCAGCGCAAAAAAGCGGGTCCTGGAGGGCTCCATCCCCCGGTTCCTGAAGGCATACCGCAATATCAACGCCATCCGCGATGTCACCGGCATACATACCGATGAGGTCTCTCGCTTTTCCATGGCGCCGCAGGATGTGTTGGAGCTGCAGACCCTGGTGGATCGCTCTTCCCATTTTTTGGCCAGCGGCGCCGCCGGGGCTGCCACCGGTACGCTGGTCGCGCTGGCGGCCAGCGGCGCGCTGCCCCTCGTGACCGGCACACTTTCCATCGCCGGCACGGCGCTGAGCATCGGTGAGTTCGGCATGGCCGCCAGCCTGGCGGGCTCGGCGGTCTCGCTGGGGGCCAGCATGACGCCTCTGGCCGCCGTGGCCGCGCCGGTCGTGCTGTTCACGGGCATTTCCGCCAGCATGGCCGCCGATGAAAACCTCGAAAAGGCAAAGGTCACGGAAAGCCAGGCCGCAAAGGCGACCGCGGAAATGTCTGTAAAAATAACGCTGTGCAACGGGATCCGGCAAAAGGCCGAGATGTTCGATTCCCTTTTGGGCGAGTTGGAAAGCCTTTTTCTGCCCTGCGTCATCCTGCTGGAAAACTGCGTCAAACGCAGGCGCGGCCTGTTCGGTCTGCGCAAGATCAAGGCGGAGCAGCTGAGCCGGGAAGAGCTCAATCTGGTCGCCGTGACGCGGTCGCTGGCAGGCGCCGTCAAGGCCGTGCTGGACACGCCTATCCTGGACAGCGACGGCGATCTCGCCGTCGAGGCCGATACAAGGTATGAGACCACAAAGCAGAGCCTGCCGGAATTGGAGCAGGAAGCCCGGGCGGCGGTCACCTCGATCGCTGCCCCCAAGGCACAGGCGTCCGACGACGCGGAGCCTGTCGCCCTCTCGGCGCTGGTGAAAGACGCCCCCGACCCGGCGCTGCGCCTTGCCGGCATCGCGGCGGTGTTCACCTCCGTTCTGTTCCTCGTGCTGGGGCGCGTGTTCAAAGTGGATCTTCCCGTCACATTGGTCTGCAGCGCATTCATTGGCTTATACATGCTTGACATGGCCGACCCACGCAAAAACGCAAGCATTCTCCGCGCCGCCCTTTCGCTCTGCCTGATGGGCGCATGGTGCTTTTCTCTGTGGTTTTACGGAAAAGATCTTGTCGCGAACCCCTACTTTTTGTGGTTGGACATCGCGCTCGGCGGTGTGCTCTTTTGGCTTTTTGCTTCCAACCTGCCGGAAGAAAACCGGCGCGGTCGGATCGGGCTCTGCCGCATAAGCGGGTGTGGCTGTTCGTTTTGTATCGCGCTGCTTGTCCTGTTTGTTTTGTACGGCTGCCTGCATCTTTTCTGGCCCGCGTCCGTTATCGTTGGCTGTGTGGTCCTGTTGCTGGCCATGGCGATCCCCGTGTTTTTGATCTGATCGCCGCGCCCGCGGGCGGGGGCGGGGCCGCCCGAAGCGTTTTGAGAACAAAAGCAGAGAACAGGAGGATCCCAATATGTATTTGGCGCAGTTGTCTGCCGAGCAAAAGTACGCATATATGGCGCTGGCCCGTGAGCTGGCGTCGGTCGATAATGCTTTTTCCCGGGACGAACAGATCATGATGGCACGATACAGGCAGGAGATGGGGTTGGCGAGCGACGGGGATCTCACCGCCGAGCAGGCCATCGCCTGTTTTTCTGCCGCCCACAAGGGCACCCGCAAGAAGATCATGTTTGAGTTGTTGGCACTCGCATACTCAGACACGAGCTATGACGCCGCGGAAGAGCGCTATCTCAAAAAGCTTCTCACGGCCTTCGACCTGACGGAAGATTTTCTGGCTTCCGCCCGGGATGTATTGTCTGCGCTGAACGCCGTCTACATAAGGATGGCGGCGCTTCTGGATGCGTAAACGAGCTCCTGCAAGCGGCCCGGGGGGGCCGCCCGCTGAAACGGGCTGTTCAAGTCCTGCCCGCTGCGCGGGCTGGCCGGGGCTTTCCCGCGCCGGCGGGACGTGGGCTGGGTTTTATGGCAGGCATCCGCCTGCTCAGCGTGTCAAAAAAGAGCCCACTAAATCCCGGCGGGGTCAGGGGACCCCGCCCTACGGTCTCAAATCTATTGCATCTTCGTTGCAAACGTAGGGCGGCCTGCCCTCAGGCCGCCGCAGGGAGATGCTTGCTTATGGTTTTTCGACGGTCTGGGCAGGCATCCGCCTGCTTTATCACCGGTCAATAAGGCAAGCAGCTGCGCTCTTCCCACGC
>CANRBN010000153.1 GCA_947628865.1 uncultured Gemmiger sp. | reverse complement strand
GCAAAAAATGCCGTTCGAGTCGCCTTTAGGCATGAGAACGACATTTTTTGCGACGGGGTGTGTCCAAGAGAGGGGCAAAAGCGGCGCCATGTAATGTCCGCGTTCGCGGACGTATAGTTCGGTCGCGCCCTCGCTCAACGCTGTGCGCCCGCAGGCGCCTGCCCAAGCGCAACCACCGCGAAGCGGTAGCTCTTGGCGCGCAGGCTCGGGCGTTTGCGCCCTGCCAAAATATTTTTGACAAAATATTTTGGCAGGCGGCGGGCATGGCCCGCCGTGCGCAAAGCCCCTCTTTTGCAGCGTGTCGAGTTCCTCGACACGCTGAACCCCCGCCCCGGCGCCGTACGGCGCCGGGGCGGGGGTCTTGTTGTTTGCAGGGGTCAGGCGTTTTTGGCGCTCTCGGCGATGGCGGCCACGGTGGCGGCCATGTTCTGCATGTCGCTGGGCACGATGAGCTTGGTGGCCTGCCCGTCGGCGACCTTTTCGAGCGCCTCCATGCTGCGCAGCGCGAGCATGCCGGGGCCGGGCTTGGCCTCGTTGATGAGGCGGATGGCGTCGGCGTGGGCCTTCTGCACCATGAGCAGGGCCTGCGCCTCGCCCTCGGCCTCGCGGATGCGCTGCTGCTTGACGGCCTCGGCGCGCAGGATGGCGGATTCCTTCTCGCCCTCGGCGCGGGTGATGGCGGCCTGCTTTTCGCCCTCGGCCAGCAGGATGCTGGCGCGCTTCTCGCGGTCGGCCTTCATCTGCTTTTCCATCGCGGTGCGGATCTCGGCGGGCGGCTCGATGTTCTTGAGCTCGACACGGTTGACCTTGATGCCCCAGCGGTCGGTGGCTTCGTCCAGCGTGGCGGTGATGCGGCCATTGATGGCGTCGCGGCTGGTGAGGGTCTCGTCCAGCGTCATGGAGCCGATGATGTCGCGCAGGCTCGTGGCCGAGAGGTTCTCGATGGCCTGCACCGGGCGGCTGACGCCGTAGGTGTAGGCCTTGGCGTCAAAGACCTGGAAAAAGACGACGGTGTCGATCATCATGGTGACATTGTCGCGCGTGATGACGGGCTGGGGCGGGAAATCGGCGACCTCCTCCTTGAGGCTGACCTTGCGCACCACACGCTCGACGAACGGCACGCGGACGTGCAGCCCGGCGCCCCAGGTGGCCCGGTAGACGCCCAGAAACTCGGTGATGTAGGCGTTGGCCTGCGGCACGATGACGACGCAGGTCGCCAGCAGGGCGACGGCGATGATGATCAGGATGGCCAAGATCAGTAACGGCATGGTACTTCTCCCCTTTTTTTGTGATTGTATCGCAGGCCGCGGCGCATCACTGCGCGGCGGGCTCGGCCACAGGTACGGGCGCCACGATGAGCACGAAGCCGTCCACATCCAGCACGCGGCAGATCTCGCCCTCCCGCATGGGGGTGTCGCTGCGGGCCTGCCAGTCCAGCCCGTCGACGTGCACGCGGCCAACATTGCCGGGCGTGAGGCTTTTGAGCACCGTGCCCTGTTTGCCGATGGTCAGCGGGCTGCCGTTGGTGACCGGCGCCTGCCTGCCGGCGCGGCTCGCGCTCAGGCGCGGGATCATGCCGAGGAGCACGGCTGCCGAGACGACGGCGAACACCAGCACCTGCCAGCCGACGCCGAGCGGCGTCAGGCTCACGAGCAGCGCGGCGGCGGCGCCGACGGCGAACCACACCGAGACGAGCGCGGTGGTGGCGGCCTCGACCGCGACGAACACGCCGACGGCGATGAGCCAGAAAACACTGTCCCACATAAAACGCATCCCCCTTTCCGAAAACGGGCCGTATGCGGGGTATCTTTGCCCCTATTGTAAACCCGATATATGACGCTTGTCAATGAAAGATCCTGCCAATCGCGGGCGGGGGGCCGTCCCGCGCGAGGCCCCGCCCTGCAGGATGGGGGCAGGCACGCCGCAGGGCGGCAGGCCTCCGGCTCCCTGTCCGGCGCGCTCAGTAGATCTTGAAATAGCCGGGGCGGGCGGGGGCGGCGTTGTCCTCGATGAGGACGGTGAAGCCGCCGGGGTTGACCTCGGCGTTTTTGCCGAACGCCCGCACCACGGCAAGGTGCTCCCCGCGGTTGAGCACCACCTCGGCGGTCTGGGTCCTGCCGGTGCGGCGGAAATGCAGCAGATCCCCCGCCGCCTCGACCAGCTCGATGCCGCCGCCGTCAAAGGCGTCGCAGCTTTTGCGCACCTCGGCCAGCGTGCGCAGCGGGGCGCGCAGGCGCTGCTCGGTGCTGTTCCAGTCAAAATAGGCGCGGTTGAACGGGTCGCGGTAGCCCTGCATGCCGATCTCGTCGCCGTAATAGACGCAGGGCACGCCGGGCAGCGTGTAGATGAGCGCGTAGGCCAGCAGCAGGCGGCGCAGCGCCGCGTCGATGCGGTCGGGCGGGATGCGGCGCCCGCTCTGCCAGTAGCGGTCACGGCCCGCGGCGGGCTCGTCGGCGATGGCGGTGATGGCGCGCTCGGTATCGTGGGTGGAGAGGAAGTTCATCGCGCAGTCCAGCGCGGGCTTGGGGTAGTTTTCGCAGATGCGCAGGATGCCGTCGGCGACGGCGGCGGTGTCGGCGCCGCGCACCCAGTCGATGGCGGCGCTGCGGAAGGGGTAGTTCATGACGGTATCCAGGCCCTTGCCCCGCAGGTAGGTGCGGCGCCGGCCCCAGCCCTCCTTGGTGGTGGCGTCCTCCCACACCTCGCCGATGAGCAGCTTGTCCTCGCCGTGGGCCTTGACGGCCTGGCGTATCTTTTCGATAAAGCCGTCGGGCAGCTCGTCGGCGACGTCCAGCCGGAAGCCCGAGGCCCCAAGCGAGAGCCATGTGTCGATGACGCCGCCTTTGCCGCAGATGAACTCGACATAACTGGGGGAATCCTCCTGCACCTCGGGCAGGGTCGGGAAGCCCCACCAGCTGCGGTAGCCGCAGGGATAGCCGGAGTCAAAATCATACCAGCCGCGATAGGGGGAGTGGATGTCCCGGTAGGCGCCGCCCGGGCCGTAGCGGCCCTCGCGGTTGAAGTAGACGGAGTCCGACCCGGTGTGGCTGAACACGCCGTCCAGCACGATGCGGATGCCGCAGGCTTTGGCGGCGGCGCACAGGGCGGCGAATTCCTCGTTGGTGCCAAGGGTGGGGTCGGCCTTGAGGTAGTCGGCGGTGTTGTAGCGGTGGTTGGCGTGGGCCTCAAAGATGGGGTTCAGGTACAGGCACCGCACGCCGAGGCCGGCAAGGTAGGGCAGTTTTTGCCGGATACCGGCAAAGTCTCCGCCGAAATAGTCCATGTTGATGTAGCCGTCCTCCTGCTCGTTGGGCCAGAAGTAGGGCTCGCCGTCCTTGTCGGGGCGGTAGATGCGGTCGGGCCAGGGCCAGGGCTTGTCGGGCCGGCCCTCAAAAAAGCGGTCGGGGAAGATCTGGTACATCACGCCGCTGCGGATCCAGGCGGGCGTTGAAAAATCCGCCTCATGCACGGTGAGCTGCCATTCCTCGCCGCCCGTCCAGCTCAAGACGCCCTCGCCGTTTTGGCCGCGGTAGATCTTGCGGAAATCGGTGTAGAGGTCAAAGTAGTAGAAGTACAGCCCCGGCGTGGTGGGCGCCACGGTGAGGGTGAAATGGTTTTTTTGCGGCGTCTGGCCGGTGAACTGCATGCGGTAATGCACCGGCTGCTCGCGGTCCTTGGTGAGCACGAGGTGCGGGTCGACATAGCCGAGCGATTCCGGCACGGTGAGGCGGAACGTCACGCCGGTGCCCGCCGGCACGGCGCCGAACGGCGTTTTGCAGGCGGTGTCGAGGCTGTTGTAAAAGGTGTGCGCCATAAAAGCAGCGGCTCCTCTTGCCGGAAAAGCTGCCGCCTCTCCCCGCGGGGAAAGGCGGCAGAGGGTTTGTGAGGTCGGTGTGCCGGGGTCATTTGACCGGCGTGGCGCCCCAGATATCGCGGGCGTAATCCATGACCGAGCGATCCGCCGAGAAGATGCCGGCGCCGGCGATGTTCAAAAGGCTCATGCGGTTCCAGGCCTCGCGGTCGCGGTAGAGCTGCTGCACAAGGCCCTGCGCGCGGCGGTAATCCTTGAAATCGGCCATGACCATGTAGGGGTCGGCGTTGCGCAGGTTGGAGGTGATCTCGCTGAAATTGTCGCCGTTCCAGCCCTTTTCAAACAGGTCGAGCACCGCCAGCGCGATGTCGTCGTCCATGATGAAGGCCTGCGGGTGGTAGCCCATGCCCTTGAGGGCATTGACCTCCGGCGTGAGCATGCCGAAGATGATCTCGTTCTCGTGGCCGGCCGCGTCGGCGATCTCGACGTTGGCGCCGTCCAGCGTGCCCAGCGTCACGGCGCCGTTGAGCATGAACTTCATGTTGCCGGTGCCGGAAGCCTCGGTGCCGGCGAGCGAGATCTGCTCCGACACCT
>CANRBN010000152.1 GCA_947628865.1 uncultured Gemmiger sp. | reverse complement strand
TCGGCAAGCTGGAAAAGGTCCACGTCTACGGCAACGACTACCCCACCCCGGACGGCACCGGCGTGCGGGATTATATCCACGTCGTCGACCTGGCCCGCGGCCATGTGGCGGCCATCCAAAAGCTCAAGACAAAGCCCGGCCTGTTCATCTGCAACCTCGGCACCGGGCACGGCTACAGCGTGCTGGAGGTCATCAAGGCGTTCAGCCGCGCCTGCGGCAGGGACCTGCCCTACGTCATCGACCCGCGCCGCCCCGGCGACATCGCCGAGTGCTGGGCCGACCCGGCCAAGGCCAAACGGGAGCTCGGCTGGGTGGCGGAGTACGGCATCGACGAGATGTGCCGCGACAGCTGGAACTGGCAGAGCCGCAATCCCGACGGCTACAAGGGCGCGTGACCGGCGCTGTCACGCCGAATTGACACAGATCTCCGCAAACGCAACACCCGGTTGGTAGTGTTTACACCCTGCCTCCTGTACACTTGGAGCACAAACTGTACAGGAGGTATTGTTGTATGTTTGCATCCGATGTTGAAAAGGAGGCCGCCATGCCCGGCGCCAACGACCGCTTTGCCCAAAACCTGACCTTGCTGCGCAAGGCCCGCGGCCTCTCGCAGGAGCAGCTGGCCGAGCGCCTGCGCGTCTCGCGCCAGAGCGTGAGCAAGTGGGAATCCGGCGTCTGCCTGCCCGAGCTCACAACGCTGGACGCGCTGTGTGCGGTGTTCGGCTGCACGCTGGACGCGCTTTTGCGCGGCAGCGTCGAGGAGCAGAGCCTTGAAAAGCTCGAGGGCTACGACCGGGAATGGAACGCCTTTGCCCGCTGCGTGACCGCCGGCGTCGCGGCCATCCTGGCCGGCATGACCGCCGCCGCGGTGTGCGAGACCGTGCTGCACACGGCGGAAAGCGTGGAGGTTCTGGCGTTTTTCCTGCCGGTGGTCGCGGGGGTCGTGATTTTGGTGGCCGGGGGGCTGCAGTTCGCGGGCTGGGAGAAAAAATATCCCGCCGTCGATATCGTCTACCCGCCCGAGCGCACGGCCGCCTTTGACCGCCGCTACCCGTGGCTGATGGCCGCGCCCATCGGCTTCATCATTGTCGCCGTGGCGCTGGCCGGCGTGCTGGCAAGCAGCCTGGGCGAGGCCGTCGGCGCGCTGGCGACGGCTGGTCTGACGCTGGCGGTGCCGGTGCTGGTCTGGGCCGGGATGCAGAAGGGCAAATACGAGGAGCCGGACGAGGCCCGCCGCAAGCGCGACGATCCCGATTTTGCCAGGCGCGAGGCGCTGACCGGCAAGGCCATCGCCGTTTTGTGGCTGCTGGTCGTGCTCGTCTACCTGCTGTGGGGCTTTTTTGCCGACGGCTGGGAGACCGGCTGGCCGGTGTTCGCGGCGGGCGGCCTGCTCACCGCTGTCATCGCCGTCGTGCTGGAAAAGGACAAAGAATAAAAAACGACGCGCGCCCCGGCTTTCAGCCGGGGCGCTCAGACTGTCGAAAAAGGTGTTTTCTGAATCCATCGGCCTCGGCTGACCTGAGCAGACGAGGACGATACCTCTAGAGCAAAAAATGCCGTTCGAGTCGCCTTTAGGCATGAGAACGACATTTTTTGCGACGGGGTGTGTCCAAGAGAGGGGTGCAGGCGGACTGGCGCAGCCAGCAAAGCCGAACCCCTCTTTTGCAGCGTGTCGAATTTCTCGACACGCTGCGGCCTGCCGATCTCCCGATCGGCAGGCCGCTCACAAGCGTCCGATGGATGGCGTTCTTTGGCGCATCGCGCATGCCGTACCTTGCGATATCAATTTCCGGAGTTGAATTCAACGAGCTTCTCCCAATCGATGCCGCCGTCCGCAAAACAAAATTCCCGGGTAAACTCGCGGACAAGGCGGTTTGCGGCTTTTTGATACGATGTGTCGAATTCCTCCACATATTTCTCCGGCAGTTTATCCATAAAGCGGATCAGCTTTATGTAGAATTCCTGATCGCCGGTCAATTCCGTCCAGAAATCCTTTCCCGCCAATTCCGTATAGAATTTGGGAAGCCCACGACCGGTCGATTTCTTTTTTCCGTAGCCGTAACCGACGATCGGAACAAAGCGTTTCTTCGCTTGCTGTGCCAGCTTGCCTGCCGCTATAAAGTTTTGCTCCTGCTTCTTACGGCTGTCCGCATTAAACACGCTTGTACCGGATTTTACCGCAATGGCATAAATGGTGCCGTCACGTTCCACCATGATGTCCACACCCTCAGCCAACGCTTTCTGCCCCTGCGCGGCAGCGGTGGCGATCGGTTCAAAGAACACATTTCCAAAAATCGTTTCCTCCGAGGAGGATACAAAGGCGGCAAGGATGGCGTCAACGATCTGCGCCGCCCCGTTCATTGCCTTTGCGCGGAACAGGTATGGATTTTTCCGCTTCATGATGGCCTTGACATCAAGGCTGTCCACTTTTTTGATCAGGCTGGTGTAAAAACTGTCCAGAGCGGTCGCGATAGCCTCCAGGATGGCTTCTTCGTTGTAGCTGTTATTTATGGGCATGCGTGCTCCCTCCGATCTCGATCGCCTGCTTTAGTTTTTGATGGATGTCCGTCCCTTTAAACCGTTTTGTGTGGATCTCAGCAGAATGATCCGCCACCGAAAGGATGGCTTTTCCCAGCGCCAAAGCCAGGCCAACGGGAACGGCGTTTCCGATCTGCCGGTATTTTGCGGCGGTCGTGCCCGCGAACACCCAGGCATCGGGGAACTGTTGGATCCGCGCATATTCCCGGACGCTGAGAGGGCGATCCTGCGTGGGATGGCACATCATGGTCGCTTTCTGTACGGGGGACGTCACCAGCGTGGGGGACGGCTGACTATACGATAAACGCCGGAAAAAGCCCACTTTTCCGCCGCCGGCCCCGTAAGCGCCCCCCATTGCTTCTTTGCAAACCTCGCTCGGAAGATCACGCCAGTTCCCCCCCTCCGGAACAAGGCGGAGGCAGGCGAGCCGGTCTTGGCTGAATGCAGCGCATTCCCCACAGGCATCCTCCAGATCCTTGATCACGTCTCCCAATGTATGCCAACGATAAAACCGATCCTGATGCATTTGGAAGTGTGTGGGGAACGGCAGGAAAATATCCTCATTGTCCCGGCTGCCGATCAAAACAAACCGCTCCCGAAACTGGGGAACGCCATAATTCACGGCATCCAATACACCGTATACCGTTTTATATCCCAGCTTATGAAACTCTGACAAGACGACATCAAGCACCGTTCCCAATCGCTGCTCAGGATCGTTTTGATCCCGCTCTGCAAAAGGAACATGCTTTAACGGCGCCGAGATGATCCCCTTTACGTTTTCCATAATAAAGAAGCGGGGGCGGATGTAGTCGATCATGCGGATAAAATCCATGAACAGGCTACCGCGCGGGTCATTGATGCCAAGCCGCTTCCCCGCGGTAGAAAATGGCTGGCAAGGCGGACCGCCACAAATCAGGAACGGTCCTCCTCGCTCCATGCCGGCCTGCTCAAGCAGGGCGGCGGCGTCGATCTCCCGGATATCTCCGCCCAAGACCCTGTGGCCATTCGCCCGCATCGTGGCAACACAAGCGGGGTCAAAGTCCTGCCCGATCACGATATTCAGCCCTGCTTTCGCAAGGCCAATATCAAGCCCCATTGCCCCGGAGAACAGGGAGATCACATCCCGGCTTGTGGCGTTCTCTTTGAAATGCAGCAGATCCATATGTGCCTCCGCTCAGACCCTTTCACCATCGGGTAGGATAAAATGGCGCTCAAAGGAACACCCGATCGTTTCTGCAAGGGATTCCAAATCAGAGACGGTAAAGCTCTCGCGTTTCATCTTTGAATTAAAGTTCTGCGGTGTAGTGCCCATGCGTCGGGCAAGCTCCGCGACGCTGATGTTTGAGCGCACACACAATACCTTGATCTGTTCGGATATCGTCATACGAAAGCCCCTCGATCAACAACTTTTAAGTTGAAGATATAAAATGATCGTTTTATATCTTCAACATAGTCCCTTTTCAAGGCTATTATACTATCAAACCGGGCGATCCGCAACTGAAAGATCCATTCTTCGACAGCTTATCAGCGTGTCGAGTTTCTCGACACGCTGCCTCTTTATACATAGATCTCGTCCCGCTGCGGCAGCGGCAGGGCGGTGCGGGGCAGCGTGAGGTTGGCGGCGCGCCACGCGGCGGGGGAGAGCCCGGTCTCCCGCTTGAACACCCGGCACAGGTAGCCGGCGCCGGAGAACCCGCACAGCGCGGCCACCGTATCGAGGTTGTGCTCGCCCTCCAGCAGCAGCGTCTTGACCGCCTCCACCCGCGTGCGGGTCAGATACCGCCCGGGGCTCACCCCCATGGCGACCGAGAAGACCCGCACGAGATGGCATTTGCTCACCCCGAGCTGCTCGCTGAGCTCCTCGACGCCGTACAGGCTCATGTAGTTTTCCCGGATGGCCGCCAGCGCCTCGGCCACCAGCGGCGGCAGCATGCGCGCCGGCTCGTCGGCGGCGCCCAGGCCG
>CANRBN010000151.1 GCA_947628865.1 uncultured Gemmiger sp. | reverse complement strand
CGTTGCAAACGTAGGGCGGCCTGCCCTCAGGCCGCCGCAGGGAGATGCTTGCTTATGGTTTTTCGACGGTCTGAGCCAGGGGCCGAAATGCTTCGGCCCCTGGCTGTCTACCCTTTTAAAACACATGCTCCTTCAGCCGCCGCATGGCCTCCTCGACGCGGGAGAACGGCAGCGCAAAGTTCATGCGGATGGCCCAGTCGTCGTGGAAGGGCCGCCCGTCCTGCCAGGCGACGCCGACGTCCCAGCCGGCCTTGAGCAGCTCGTCCATCGTTTTGCCGTGGGCCCTGCACCAGTCCTCGCAGTGCAGGTAGAGCATGTAGGTGCCCTGCGGCTTCGCCGTTTCCACGCCCGGGAAATTCTGCGCGATAAAATCGTACGCGTAGTCGATGTTGGCGGTGAGCGTGCCGCACAGCTCGTCCACCCACTGCCGGCCCTCGGCGCTGTAGGCGCCGAGCAGCGCGTGCATCGACAGCACGTTCATGCTGTTGTAGTGGCTGGCGGCGCTTTGGCGGCGCAGGCGGTCGCGCAGCGCGGCGTCGTACACGATGTGATAGCTGCCGATGAGCCCCGCGAGGTTGAAGGTCTTGGACGGCGCGTAGACGGCCACAGTGCGGCGGCGCGCGTCGGCGCTGACGCTCTGGGTGGGGATGTGCCGGTGCCCGGCGAGCAGGATGTCCGACCAGATCTCGTCCGAGAGGACGGTGCAGTCGTTCGCGGCATAGACCTCCATCGCCTTTTCCAGCTCCCACCGCTCCCACACGCGGCCGCAGGGGTTGTGCGGGGAGCACAGGATGGCAAAATGGATGCGGTTTTCCTTGAGGCGCCTGTCCATATCGGCATAGTCCATGCGCCAGACGCCGTCCCCGTCGCGTTTGAGCGGGCTCAGCTCCGGCACGCGGCCCGTGTCGGCCAGCGTATGGGTGAATCCGATGTAGGTCGGGCTGTGCAGCAGCACCCTTTCGCCGGGGGCGGTGAACGCCTGCAAAGCGCTCGCCGCGCAGCCCAGCACGCCGTTCTCATAGCCGATGGCCTCGGGCGGCACCGCGGCCACGCCGTTGCGGTCGCGCTGCCAGGCGGCGATGGCGTCAAAATAGGCGGCGGGCGGCGCAAAATAGCCGAACGCCGGGTGCGCGGCGCGCTGCTGGATGGCCTTTACGACGGCGGGGCAGGTGGCAAAGTTCATATCCGCCACCCACATGGGGATGAGGTCAAAGCCCGGGCCGGGCTTTCCGGGCGGGCTGTCGACGGCGATGGCATCCCGGCCATGGCGGTCGAACACGGTGGTGAAATCATAGCGCATGGGGCGGCGCCTCCTTTGCGGGCTGTTTTTACCAGCGTAGCATGCCGGGCTGGCTTTTTCAAGCGCCGTGGTGTATAATGGGGGCAGAAATTTGCAAAGGGGGCGCGGGCGCATGGTGCGTGTGACGCTTTTGGGCTGCGGCGGCACGCAGCCGCTGCCGCAGCGCGCGCTCTCGGCGCTGGCGGTCTCGGCGGGCGGGAGCACCGTCCTCATCGACTGCGGCGAGGGCACGCAGGCGGCCTGCCGCCGCTGGGGCGTGAACCTGTTCCGCATCGACGCCGTGCTGCTCACCCACTACCACGGGGATCACATCTTCGGGCTGCCGGGGCTGTGGCAGACGATGGCCGGCATGGGCCGCACCGCGCCGCTGCTGATGGCCGGCCCGCCGGGGCTGGAAGCGCTCGTGCGGGCGTTCTTGACGGTGGCCGGGCCGCTGCCGTTCGCCCTCCGCACGCTGGAGCTGGAGAGATGCCGCGGGCAGTTCGAGGTATCGCCCGCCGTGCTCGAGGCGTTCCCGCTCAAGCACCGGGTGGATTGCTGCGGCTACGCCTACCGCCTGCCGCGGGCCGGCAGGTTCGACCCCGCGCGCGCCAGGGCGGCGAACATCCCGCTCGCTTACTGGTCGCGCCTGCAGGCCGGCGAGACGGTGGGCCGCTTTACGCCGGATATGGTGCTGGGCCCCCGGCGCCGCGGCCTCAAGGTCGTGTACGGGGCGGACACGCGCCCCTGCAGGGCGCTGGCCGAGGCCGCCCGCGATGCCGACCTGCTCTGCATGGACGCCACCTACGCCGACGATGCCGACGCCGACAAGGCAAAGCTCTACGGCCACTCGACCTGCCGGCAGGCCGGCGCGCTCGCCGCCGGGGCCGGCGCGCGCCGCCTGTGGCTGACGCATTACAGCGCCGCCGTCACCGACCCGACGCCCGGCCTTTTGGCCGCGCGGGCCGCCTTTCCCGCCGCCGTGGCGGGCGAGGACGGCATGTCCGTTGACCTGTTTTTTGACGAGACCTGACACCGCCGATGAAACGAACGACCAGGCGCAACCTGATTTTTACCCTCGCCGTGCTGGCGCTGGCCGCCGGGCTGTTTTTGGCCCAGCGGCTCGTTTTGCTGCCAAGGACCGGCGCGCCGGCGGCGGTGCTGCGCTACGGCGAGCCCGCCGAGACGCTGCGCATCGACCTGACGCGGGACCAGGTCTATGACATCGACACCGGCTTTTACACCGTCCACCTGCGGGTGGAGGGCGGCACCGTCGCTTTCGTCGACAGCCCCTGCCCCGACCACCTGTGCGAGGGGTTTGGCCGGCTCAAGGCCGTGGGGGACTGGGCCGCCTGCCTGCCGGCGCGCGCGGCACTGAGCATCGAGGAGGCAACGCCATGAAAGCCGTCTACAAGCAGGTGACGAAGATGAGCGCCGTGGCCGCGGTGAGCGCGCTGGCGCGCGAGATCTTTGTACAGCACTACACCCGCCTGACGCCAAGGGTCGCCGCCGCGCTGGCCGAGGCGTACCAGAGCGAGGACGTCACCGAGGCGGCCATCCACAGCGGCGCGTGCAACACGTTCCTCATCTGTCAGGGCGGCGAGGCCGTGGGCTATTTCACGCTCGACCTTTCCGCCCCCGGCGCCGTGTGCATCGCGCGGCTGTTTTTGCTGGAAAAGGCCCGCGGGCAGGGCATCGGGCGCGGCGTGGCGGACTACGCGCAAAAGCTGGCCGAGGGCGACGGGCGCACGCGCCTGTACCTGAAAACGTGGGCAAGGGATCTCAAGGCCGCCGATTTCTGCAAGCGCTACCGCTTCAAAAACAGCGGCACAGCGCCACAAGAAGTCCTGCCCGGCGTGACGCTCGAGCTCACGCTGTGGGAAAAGTACTGGCGTTGACGCGCCCGCTCCGGATTATACAAAATGGATAAGAATTACAGTATATTACAAAACGAGATATCCGCGGCGGTCGACGGCGTCACGCCGCTGCACATGCCGGGGCACAAGCGGCGCGCCGCGCCCTGCCCCGGCCTGCCCTACGCGTGGGACGTGACCGAGACCCCCGCCACCGACGACCTGCACGCCCCCGCCGGCATGCTGGCCGCGGCGATGGCGCGCACGGCGGCGTTGTGGGGCGCCAAGCGGACGTGGTATCTTGTGAACGGCAGCACGGTGGGCCTGCTGGCGGGCATCCGGGCGCTGGCGGGGCGCGGCGGCGCCGTGGCCGCGGCGCGCAACTGCCACAAGGCCGTGTACCATGCCCTGGAGCTGTGCGGCCTTGCCGTGCGCTGGGTGGTGCCGCCGTGGGACGCGGCCTTTGGCGTGTACGGCAGCGTGACGCCCGCGCAGATGGCGGCGGCGTTGGACGGGACGCCGGGCGCCGCCTGCGCGGTGGTGACGAGCCCGACGTATGAGGGCGTTGTGTCGGATATTGCCGGCCTCGCGGCGGTGTGCCACGCGCGCGGCGTGCCGCTGCTCGTGGACGAGGCGCACGGCGCGCACTTTCTGCCGCTGGCGGCCGACCATGGCTGGCGCGGCGGCGCCGTGGCGGCGGGCGCCGACCTTGTGGTGCAGAGCGCCCACAAAACGCTGCCCAGCCTGACCCAGACGGCGCTTCTGCACCTGAACGGCGGGCTCGTCGACCCCGCCGCCGTCGAGCGCCAGCTGGACGTGTTCGAGACGAGCTCGCCCAGCTACCTGCTGCTGGCCTCGCTCGACGCCTGCACCGGCTGGCTGGCCGCCGAGGGCCCCGCCGCCTTTGCCGCCTGGGCGGCGCGCCTTGCGCGCTTTGACGCGGCTGCGGCCCGCTTCCAAAGCATCCGCGTGCTCTGCCACGGGGCGGACACGGTGCAAAGCCATCCCGCCTTTTTCGGCTTTGACCCCGGCAAGCTCCTGCTGGACATCGGCCCGGCGGGCGCCGCGGCCCTGCGCGCGCGCGGCTTTGAGCCGGAGATGGTGTGCGGCCAAAACGTGCTGGCCATGACCTCCCCCTGTGACGGCGAGGACACGCTCGACCGCCTCGCCGCGGTGCTGCGCGCGTACGACGCGCAGCATGCCCCCCTGCCCGCCCTGCCGCCGCTGCCCGCCCCCGGCGAGAGCGTGTGCACCCTCGCCGCCGCGGCAGCCGCGCCGGCCAAAACGGTGCCGATGGCGGCAGCCGCCGGGTGCACGGCAGCCGAATACCTGTGGGCCTATCCGCCGGGCGTGCCGCTGCTGGCCCCCGGCGAGCGCGTGACGCCGGCG
>CANRBN010000150.1 GCA_947628865.1 uncultured Gemmiger sp. | reverse complement strand
CTGGATGCGGCGCAGGCGGGTGGTCTGGTCGGCGGCGGCCTGCGCGCTGCGGCGCGCCGCCTCATAGGGGTCGGGCTGTGCCGGCGCGGCGCTCTGCGGCGCGGTGCCGGCGGCCCGGTAAACGGGCTGCTGGGCGCCCGAAGCAAGGGGGCGCCCGGTCGGCGCGCCGTGGGCGGCGTTGGTATTCAGCTTGCGGGGTTCGCTCATGGAATTGCTCCTCCCTGCTCCAATGTCAGCCTCACGCCCGGCCGCCCGCCTGCTGCTCTTGCAGAAAGGCGACGGCGGCCTGCGTTTCGGGGTCGAGCGGCTGGCCCTTTTGTATGACGAACGCCATGCTCTGCTCGAGGGCCTGGTACAGCGCGGCGTCCAGGTCTTGCAGCGCAAGCGCGCGCAGGGCCTGCACGCCGGGCCAGTCCCGCTCGGCGCTGGTCATATCGGCCAGATACAGGATCTTATCCAAAAGGGACATATCGGCCTTGCCGGTGGTATGGCAGGCGATGGCGGACAGGACTTCCCCGTCCTGCACGCCCCAGCGGGTGCGGGCCAGGATCGCCGCCGCGATGCCGTGCCATACGGGTTCAGGCCGCATGGCGGCATTATTCGCTATTATAGCATTCTCTGCAAAAATCTGCAACATCTGCTCCCTGGGCAGTTCCTTGGCAGCATCATGCAAGATCGCCGCCAGGGCAGCTTTTTCGGGGTCGGCGCCCCACCGCTTTGCCAGCTTGACGGCCATTTTTTTTACATTTTTTGTGTGTTCCCAGCGCTTTTTGCCGAGCATGGGCTTGACGGTGCGCCGCGCCTGTTCACTGGTCATCGGCTGCCTCCTTTTTGCCGCGGTAGAGCCCGCAGTGCGCGACGATGGCGGGCACCGGCGCGGGCAGGAGCGCGCGCTGCGCGGGCGTGAGCGCGCCGGCCCCGAGCGCGGCGCGCAGGACGGTGGAGGAGCACTCCAGCGCCGGCGCATCGCACAGGAGCACCCGCCCGCCCCGCTTTTCCAGCGCCGCGGCGGCCAGGCGCAGCGCGGCCCCGTCGCCGTCCTGCCGGCTCTGCACGACGAGGGTGGCCATGGCCAGGATCCTCTGCCAGCAAAACCATTTTTCAAAGCCGGTGAGCATATCGCTGCCCACGCACAGGTACAGCTGCGCCGCGGGCTGCTGCGCGCGCAGCATCTCGAGCGTGTGCACGGTGTAGCTGCGGCCCTCCTGCCGCAGCTCCCAGTCGCTGACGGTCACGCAGGGGGCCACGGCGCGGAACGCCGCGCACATGGCCAGGCGCAGCGCCGCCGGCGTGGCGCTGGGGTTCTTGTGCGGCGGGATGCCCGCCGGCATGACGACGGCATGCTCCGGCCCCACGGCGGCGATGGCCGCCGCCAGGTTGTGGAGATGGCCGGCGTGGGGCGGGTCGAACGTGCCGCCGTAGACGAGGATCCTCATCGCGCCAGCAGCGCCGTGTAGGCGCTTTCCGCCCGATCCGCCTTTTGGCGGAAGAGCACGAACCGCCGCCCGATGACCTGCACACAGTCGGCGCCCGTGGCCTGCGCGAGCCGCTCGGCGGCCTCACGCGCGGAGTATTCGCTCGTTTCCAGCACCGAGAGCTTGATGAGCTCGCGTTTGGCAAGGCAGGCGTCGACGGCGGCGACGAGCGCCGGGTCGATCTCGCCCTTGCCGATCTGAAACACCGGCTCCAGCCGGTTGGCGGCGGCGCGCAGGCGCGCGCGCTGCCTGCCTGTGAGCGGCGTTTGCATCATCCTATGCTTCCCTCCTGCGGTCGGTTCAAAAAGGCCGGCAGCTCCTCGGCGAGCTTTGCGAGCGCGCGGCCCCGGTGGCTGATGGCGTCCTTTTCGGCGTCGGCGAGCTCGGCGTAGCTGCGGCGCGCGGTGTTGGGCAGGGTCTTCTCCGAGCCCGGCACGCCGACGGCGTCCGGCACGAACAGCGGGTCGTAGCCGAAGCCGTTGTGGCCGGTCTCGCCGAAGGCGATGCTGCCGGGGCACGAGCCGCTGACGGCCAGCGCGCGCCCGTCCGGCAGGCGGAAGCAGACCGCCGAGACGAAGCTGGCCCCGCGCTGCCCGGCGGGCACGGCGGCCATCGCGGCCAGCAGCTTGCGGTTGTTGGCGGCATCGTCGCCGTGGGTGCCGGCGTAGCGCGCGCTGTACACGCCCGGCGCGCCGCCGAGCGCCGCGACGCACAGGCCGGAATCGTCCGCGACGGTGGGCAGGCCGCAGGCGGCGCAGAACGCCGCGGCCTTGAGCGCGGCGTTTTCGGCAAAGGTGGCGCCGGTCTCGGCGGGGTCAAGGTCGATGCCGAGCTCGCGCAGGCTTTTGACCGTGTACCCCAGCCGCTCGAGGATGCGGCGCAGCTCGCGCAGCTTGCCGGGGTTGTTGGTGGCGGCGCAGACGGTCATGCTTCGCCCTCCCCCGCGCGCGGCGGCAGGCCGGGCAGCAGCGCCGCGGCGTAATCGGCGGCGGAAAACTCCAGCAGATCGTCCATCTGCTCGCCCACGCCGACAAAGCGGATGGGCAGCCCGAGCTTTTGCTTGACGGCGACGGCACAGCCGCCCCTGGGCGTGCCGTCGAGCTTGGTCAGGATGATGCCGGTGGCGCCGGCGGCCCTGCAGAACTCCTGCGCCTGGCTGAGCGCGTTCTGCCCGGTGATGGCGTCGAGCACGAGCAGCACCTCGAGGCTCGCGTCCGGCGCGGCCTTTTTGACGCTGCGCGTGATCTTGGAAAGCTCGTCCATCAGGCCCTTTTTGTTGTGCAGGCGGCCCGCGGTGTCGGCGATGACGAGATCGTACCCGCGCGCGGCGGCACTTTGCACGGCGTCATAGATGACGGCGGCGGGGTCGGCGCCGTCGCCGGCCTTGACGAGCGGCACGCCGGCGCGCTGTGCCCAGGTCTCGAGCTGCTCGCCGGCGGCGGCGCGGAACGTATCGCCGGCGGCCAGCAGCACCTTTTTGCCCTGGCCGCTGTAGAGATGCGCCAGCTTGGCGATGGAGGTCGTCTTGCCGACGCCGTTGACCCCGACGACCAGCATCACCGCCGGATGGCCGGAGAGATCCATCCCGGCGGCGGGGGCCATCTCGCGCTCGATGAGGCCGCGCAGCGCGGCGAGCGCCTGCTCGCCGGTGGTCAGGCCCCTGTCCACGACCTCGTCGTGCAGGGCGTCGACCAGGCGCACCGAGCAGTCCGGCCCGACGTCGGCCAGGATGAGCTGTTCCTCCAGCTCGTTGTAGAGCGCATCGTCGATCTGCGAGCCGATGAGGGTGTTGACGATGCGGGCGAAGAAGCCGGTGCGGGTCTTTTCGAGCCCGTCGGTGATCTTTTTGCGGCCAAAGAGCGGCATGGCGATACCTCCTGTCGGGGTGGTCAGGAGACCATCTCGGCGTTGATGTTCTCAAGGTCAAGGCGCAGGATCTTGGAGACGCCGTCCTCCTGCATCGTCACGCCATAGAGCACGTCGGCGGCCTCCATGGTGCCGCGGCGGTGGGTGATGACGATGAACTGCGTGCGGTCGGTCAGGCGGCGCAGGAACTGCGCAAAGCGCACGACGTTGACGTCGTCGAGCGCGGCCTCGATCTCGTCGAGGATGCAGAACGGCGCGGGATTGACGCCGAGGATGGCAAAGTAGATGGAGATGGCGACCAGCGCCTGCTCGCCGCCGGACAGCGCCGACAGGTTCTTGATGACCTTGCCGGGTGGGTTGACCTCGATCTCGATGCCGGAATTCAGCACGTCTTTCTCGTCGCTCAGATAGAGCCGGGCGCTGCCGCCGCCGAACAGCTCGCGGAAGATGCGGCCAAAATTTTCGCTGATGCGCTTGAAATTGGCGGTGAACAGGGCATCCATCTCGGCGCTGAGCTCGCCGATCATGCGCGTGAGCTCGGCCTTGGCCTGCTCGACGTCGCCCACCTGGCCCTTGAGGGCATCGTAGCGGGCCTTGACCTCGCGGTATTCCTCGATGGCGCCGACGTTGACGTGCCCGAGATTGCGGATGCGTCCGCGCACCTCGGCCACCTGGCGGCGCAGCTCGGTCAGGCTCTCAAACGGCACGCAGAGGGCCTTGGCCTCGTCCTCGGTGAGCTGGTATTCCTCCCACAGCTTGGCGGCGGTGGAATCCAGCTCGCCCTCGGCGGCGGCGCGGCGCTCGGCCAGGCGGGCCATCTCGCCGCTCATGCGCTCGCGCTCGTCGGTCAGCGCGCGGGTGGACTGGGCGAGCCGCGCGGTCTCGGCCTCCTTTTCGAGGCGGCGGGCGTTCGCGTCCCGGATGCTCTGCTCGAGCGCGGCGATCCGTTGGCGGTTTTCGGCGCGCTCGCGCTCGATGTCGGCGGCGCGCAGGGCGTTGGCCTCGATGTGCTCGCGCGCCGCGTCGGCGGCGGCGCGCAGCTCCCGCACGCGGGCCTCGGCCTCGCCGGTGCGGCCCGCCAACGCCTCCAGCGCGGCGCGGTGCAGGCCCATATCCTTCTCGTCGGCCAGGCGCTCGAGCTGCTTCGCGTTGAGCTCGTCGCCAAGGGCCTGCCGGCGCTCCGCCAGCGCCGAGC
>CANRBN010000149.1 GCA_947628865.1 uncultured Gemmiger sp. | reverse complement strand
CACGCCCGGCCCGAGCGCCACGCCCACACAGGCGCCGACCGACCCGCCCACCCCGGCGCCCACCGCCGCGCCGACGCAGGCGCCCACGCAGGCGCCCGCCGAGACGCCCGCCGTCACGCCGGCCCCCCAGGAGCAAAAGAAAGGCGTCAGCCTGCCGCTGGTGTTCGGCGTGTTCGGCGGCATCGTCGCCGCGGGCGGCCTGGCCGCGGGGCTCCTGTACCTGCGCCGCCGCAGGTAAGCCATACGCCAACAAAATCGGCGTGTTCGGCGGCATCGTCGCCGCGGGGCTCCTGTACCTGCGCCGCCGCAGGTAAGCCATACGACAACAAAAACAAGCCCGCCCCGACCGTTGGTCGGGGCGGGCTCAGTCTGTCAAAAAACCGCGAAAGAGCAATCCTCCTGCGGCGGCCAGAGGGCTGGCCGCCCTACGTCGATAACGGCGGCATGCAGGATTTGAGACCGCAGGGCGGGGGCGGGCTTTTGTGCCCGTGGGGCATTACTCTACGATGATGCTCTTGCCGGTCATCTCGGGCGGCACCGGCAGGCCGATGTAGGGCAGCATGGTCGGCACGATGTCGGCCAGGCACCCGCCCTCGCGCAGGCGCACGTCGCCCGCGCCGATGACCGCGAACGGCACCACGTTGGTGGTGTGCGCGGTGAAGGGCGTGCCGTCGTCGTTCATCATCTTTTCGGCGTTGCCGTGGTCGGCGGTCAAAAAGACCACGCCGCCCTGCGCCAGCACCGCGTCGGTCACCTGGCCGACGGCCTTGTCCACGGCCTCCACGGCCTTGACGGCGGCGTCGTACACGCCGGTATGGCCGACCATGTCGCAGTTGGCAAAGTTCAGGATGATCACGTCGTATTTGCCGCTCTCGATGCGGCGGACGCACTCGTCGGCGACCTCGGGCGCGCTCATCTGCGGCTTGAGGTCATAGGTGGCCACGTCCTTGGGGCTGGGGATGACCTTGCGATCCTCGCCGGGGTAGGGGGCCTCGACGCCGCCGTTGAAGAAAAACGTCACATGGGCGTACTTTTCCGTCTCGGCGATGCGCAGCTGGGTCTTGCCGTTGTCCGAGAGCACCTGCCCCAGCACGTTCACAAGATCCACCGGCGGGTAGGCGACTTCGACGTTGGGCATGGTGGCGTCATACTCCGCCATGCAGACGTAATGCAGCGGGAAGCGCCCGTACCGGCGTTCAAAGCCGTCAAAATCGTCGTCGACCAAAATGCGGGTCATCTGGCGCGCGCGGTCGGGGCGGAAGTTCATAAAGATGACGGTGTCGCCCGGCTGGATGCGGCCCCCCTCGCAGGTGATGACGGGCAGCACGAACTCATCGGTCACGCCGTCGGCGTAGCTCTTGCGGATGGCCTCCTGCGCGTTCGCGGCCCTGGGCGCCTCGCCGTAGACGAACGCGGCGTAGGCCTTCTCCTCGCGATCCCAGTTTTTGTCGCGATCCATCGCGTAGTAGCGGCCCGTGACGGTCGCGATCTTGCCGATGCCCAGCTCGTCGAGCTTTTTCTGCACGTCGGCCAGATACCCCTCGCCGGAATGCGGGTCGGTGTCGCGGCCATCCATGATGCAGTGCAGGTACAGCTCCTTGACGCCCATCGCCTTGCACATGTCCAAAACGCCGAACCAGTGGTCGACGTGGCTGTGCACGCCGCCGTCGCCGGTCAGGCCCATCAGGTGCACGGCCTTGCCGCCGTCGATGGCGGCCTGGATGTTTTTGCGCAGCACGGGGTTTTTGAGCATCTCGCCGTCGCGGATGCTCTTGGTGATGAGGGTCAGCTGCTGGTACACGATGCGCCCGGCGCCCATGTTGGTGTGGCCGACCTCACTGTTGCCCATCTGCCCGTCCGGCAGGCCGACGGCCATGCCGCTGGCGTTGATGGTGGTCATGGGGCAGGTGGAGAAGTATTTGTCCAGGTTGGGCTTGTGCGCGGCTGCCACGGCGTTGCCATGGAGATGCTCCGGCGTCCAGCCGAACCCGTCCATGATGCAGAGTAAAACGGGGCGTTTTGCCATAGATAAAAACCTTCCTTTCTGGCTCCCCCTCCCGGGGGAAGCTGTCCGCGCCGGACGGCGGGATGTCAGCCCCTGGTCGCGGCGTCCACGATGACCGCGAACTGGTCGGCCTTGAGCGACGCGCCGCCGATGAGCCCGCCGTCCACATCGGGCTTCGCCACCAGCTCCGCCGCGTTGCCGGCGTTCATGCTGCCGCCGTACTGCACGGTCAGGGCGCGGGCGTCGGCCTCGCTGTACAGCTCGCCCACCACCTTGCGGATGGCGGCGCAGACCTCCTGCGCCTGCTCGGCGGTGGCGGTGCGGCCCGTGCCGATGGCCCAGATGGGCTCATATGCGATGACCACGCTCTTGAGGTCGTCGGCGGTCATGCCGCCGAGCGCGATCTTGACCTGCAGCCGCACCAGCTCCTCGGTGATGCCCTGCTCGCGCTGGGCAAGGCTCTCGCCCACGCAGATGATGGGCTTGAGGCCCGCCGCGATGGCGGCGCGGGCGCGCTTGTTGACGGTCTCGTCCGTCTCGGCAAAGTACTGGCGGCGCTCGCTGTGGCCGACCACGACGTACTCGACGCCCATCTCGGCCAGCATCGGGGCCGATACCTCGCCGGTAAAGGCGCCGGACGCCTCAAAGTGCACGTTCTCGGCGCCGACGTGGATGTTGGTGCCCCGGGTCTTTTCCAGCGCCGTGCACAGATCGACGTACGGCACGCAGATGACCACCTCACACCCGGCGTCCTTGACGGCGGGGATGAGGGCGTCGATGAGCGCGGCGGCCTCCTTGGGGGTCTTGTTCATCTTCCAGTTGCCGGCGATGATGGCCTTGCGGTGTTGCTTATCCATACAGATACTCTCCTTTATGCGGTGCATCGCAAAAATTTACAGGGCGGGCGCCTGCGCCCGCCGGGGGCGCCTGCTGCGGCCTCGCGGCGGGCGAGATCGCCCGCCCTGCATGTGTTTTCCTGTTTGGGGCCGCTGCGTCACGCCTTGGCGATGACCGCGATGCCGGGCAGCTCCTTGCCCTCAAGGTACTCAAGGCTCGCGCCGCCGCCGGTGCTGATATGGGTCATCTTGTCGCCCAGCCCCATCTGCTGCACGGCCGCCGCGCTGTCGCCGCCGCCGATCACGGTGGTGGCGCCGCTGTCCGCCATGGCCTGCGCCACGGCCAGCGTGCCCTTGGCGAGCACCGGGTTCTCGAACACGCCCATCGGGCCGTTCCACACGACGGTCTTGCTGGCCTTGACGGCGTCGGCAAACAGCTTCATCGTCTCGGGGCCGATGTCGCAGCCCTGCATGTCCGCCGGGATGGCGGTGGCGGGCACGACGGTCGTCTCGACCGGGGCGTCGATGGGGTCGGGGAACGCCTTGACGCAGGCGGTGTCGACCGGCAGCAGCAGCTTGACGCCGTTCGCCTTCGCCTTGTCGAGCATCTCCTTGCAGTAGTCGATCTTCTCGTCGTCGCAAAGGCTCTGGCCGATCTCATAGCCCTGCGCCTTCAAGAACGTATAGGCCATGCCGCCGCCGATGATGAGGGTATCGACCTTCTCGAGCAGGTTGGAGATGACGTTGAGCTTGTCCGCCACCTTGGCGCCGCCCAGAATGGCGGTGAAGGGGCGCACGGGGTCGTTGACGGCGTTGCCGAGATACTTGATCTCCTTCTCCATCAGGTAGCCGACGGCGGTGTCCTTGACGTAGTCGGTCACGCCGGCGGTGGAGCAGTGGGCGCGGTGGCAGCTGCCGAACGCGTCGTCGACATAGGCGTCGCACAGGCTGGCGAGGTCCTTGCTGAACGTGTCGATGTTTTTGGTCTCCTCCTTGCGGAAGCGGGTGTTCTGCAAAAGCACCACGTCGCCGTTTTGCATGGCGGCCACGGCCGCCCTGGCGTTCGGGCCCACGACCTCGTCGTCATCGGCAAAGGCGACCGGCTGGCCCAGCTTCTCCGCCAGGCGCACGGCCACGGGCTTGAGGCTGAACTTCTCCTCCGGGCCGTTCTTCGGCTTGCCCAGATGGCTGCACAGGATGACCCTGGCGCCGTCCGCGATGAGCTTTTTGATGGTGGGCAGCGCGGCGTTGATGCGGTTGTCGTTGGTGATCACGCCCTCTTTCATCGGGACGTTGAAGTCACAGCGCACCAGCACGCGCTTGCCGGCGTAGTTTTGATCGTCGATGGTTTTTTTGCCCAGACCCATGGTAATGATCTCCTCTCAAGAGTGTACTTTGGCGTTTTTTTAACAAACGGGGTTCACACCTGCTCATATTATACCATACCGCGCGCGTTGCGCAAGGGCTTTTGCGCGCCGCCCGCCAAAAAAAACAGCCCAAAAACACCCCCCGTCGGCTGCCCGCGCACAGGGCAGAACGGCAAACACCCCGCCGGGAACACCCGGCGGGGCGGCAGACTGTCGAAAAAGAGGTATTTAAAATCCATCGGCCTCGGCTGACATGAGCGGACGAGGTCGATACCTCTAGAGCAAAAAATGCCGTTCGAGTCGCCTTTAGGCATGAGAACGACATTTTTTGCGACGG
>CANRBN010000148.1 GCA_947628865.1 uncultured Gemmiger sp. | reverse complement strand
CGCGCCCGAAGGGACTCGAACCCCCGGCCCACTGCTTAGAAGGCAGTTGCTCTATCCGGCTGAGCTACGGGCGCACAGTCCCCTGTCGGGTCACGCTGCACGGAAGATAGTACCATATCGGGGCGGCCTTGTCAAGCCGCGGCGGGCAAAAAAACACCGCCGGGCGCGCGGCGCGCCGCCCCGGTACTTGACCGTGCCCCCCGCCGCGTTGTACAATAAAACCGGTCATCGGCTTCCCGCGCGGGCATATCCGCGCCGGGGCGCACATATCCCGGAACAGCCGGAAAATCTGTTGTACGAGGTGAGGACACATGCGGCTTGGCACGTTGGCCGAGGGGCTGGAATACACGCTTGTGCAGGGCAGCCTGAGCACCGATATCAAGGATATTTACTACGATTCCCGCAAGGTGGTCACGGGCGGGCTGTTCGTTTGCATCGTGGGCACGCAGCGGGACAGCCACGATTTTGCCGCCGAGGTGGTGCAAAAGGGCGCCGCCGCGCTCGTGATCCAGCATGACCTGCCCGCCGACGTGCTGGCCGCGCTGCCGGACGTGGCGGTGCTCAAATTCGAAAACACGCGCTACGCGATGGCCATGCTCTCGGCTGCGCTGTTCGGCCACCCGGCCAGCGCGCTGACGATGGTGGGCGTGACCGGCACCAAGGGCAAGACCACCACCACGCACATGATACGCGCGGTGCTCACGGCGGCGGGGCGCAAGGTGGGCATGATCGGCACGAACGGCGTGACCTGGCCGGGGCACCACCATGACCTGGCCAACACCACGCCCGAGAGCTATGAGCTGCAAAAGCTGCTGCGCGCTTTGGTGGACGCCGGGTGCGATGCCTGCGTGATGGAGGTGAGCAGCCAGGGCCTGATGATGGACCGCGTGGCGGGCATCCGCTACGACGTGGGCGTTTTCACGAACCTTTACCCCGACCACATCGGCCCCGGCGAGCACGCGAGCTTTGAAGAATACCGCGCCTGGAAGGGCGAGCTGTTCAAGCGCTGCGAGGTCGGCGTCGTCAACGCCGACGACGAAAACACCGAGGCTCTGCTCGCGGGGCACACCTGCCGCCTTGTCACCTACGGCATGGCGGACAAAAGCCCCGGGGCCGACTACCGCGCCGCGCGCGAATACCGCCTGCTGCGCACGAAGACCATGCTGGGCGTCGCCTTTGCGATGACCGGCCCGGATGGCAGCAGCACCGAGATGCAGGTGGGCATGCCGGGACTGTTCAGCATCTACAACGCGCTGGCCACCGCCGCCGCGGCCCGGGCGCTCGGCGTGGAGGATGCCGCCATCCATGAGGGCCTGCAAAAGGCCGTCGTCAAGGGGCGGGTGGAGCTGGTGCCCATCAGCCACCGGTTCACCATCCTGATCGACTATGCGCACAACGAGGCGGCCGCCGAGAGCCTGCTCAAGACCCTGCGCGCCTATGAGCCCAACCGTCTCGTCGTGCTGTTCGGGTGCGGGGGCAACCGCAGCCGCCTGCGCCGCTACGGCATGGGCGAGGTGTGCAGCAGGATGGCGGATTTCTGCATCCTGACCGAGGACAACAACCGCTATGAAAAGGTCGAGGACATCCTGGCCGATATCAAGCAGGGCATCGCCAAGGGCCGCCCCGACGTGCCGTTCGTGGAGATCCCCGACCGTCTGGATGCGCTGCACTACGCCATCGACCACGCGCAGACCGGCGACCTGATCGCCGTGATCGGCAAAGGGCACGAGGCCTACCGCGACCGCGAGGGCGTCAAAACGCCGTTTTTGGAGCGCGAGCTCATCGAGGAATACGCCGCCGAGACCGGCGTGGAGTGAGCGGCGCGGCCAGAGAATACAAAACGTATAAATTGCAAAGGTGATATTCCGGTATGGTTATTCTTGGCATCGAATCGACCTGCGATGAGACCGCCGCCGCCGTGGTGGCGGACGGGCGCACCGTGCGCTCCAACGTGATCTGTTCGAGCGTGCGGGAGCAGGCGCTTTACGGCGGCGTGGTGCCGGAGATCGCGAGCCGGCGGCACATCGAGGCCGTCAGCGGGGCGGTGCAGCGGGCGCTCGACGAGGCGGGGCTGCGCATGGAGGCCGTCGACGCCGTGGCCGTGACCTTTGCGCCGGGACTGATCGGCGCGGTGCTCGTGGGCGTGAACTTTGCCAAGGGGCTGGCCTACGCGGCGAACAAGCCGCTGGTGCCGGTGCACCATCTGCGCGGGCACATCGCCGCCAACTATCTGACCCACCCGGCGCTGGAGCCGCCGTTTTTGTGCCTGGTGGCGAGCGGCGGGCACAGCCACATCGTCCAGGTGGACGGGTACTGCAGGTTCCGGGTGCTGGGGCGCACGGTGGACGACGCCGCCGGCGAAGCGTTCGACAAGGTCGCCCGCACGCTGGGCCTGCCCTACCCCGGCGGCCCGAGCGTGGCGCAGGCCGCCAAAAGCGGCGACCCGCACGCCTACCGCCTGCCGGTGCCGCGCGTCGCGGGGAAATACAACGTGAGCTTTTCGGGGCTCAAGACCGCCGTCATCAACGAGGTGCACAACGCCGCCCAGCGCGGCGAGAGCGTGAATGTGCCGGATATGGCGGCGAGCTTTCAGGAGCGCATCGCGCAGATCCTGGCCAAAAAGCTGCTGGCCGCGGCAGCCGACACCGGCGCCCGCGCCGTGGTGCTGGCCGGCGGCGTGGCGGCCAACGGTCGGCTGCGCCAGCTCGTCAACGACGGCGCGCAGAAGCTGGGCGCGCGGGTGTTTTTGCCGGAGCTCAAATACTGCGGCGACAACGGCGCCATGATCGCGGCGCAGGGGTATCATGAATTTCTCGACGGCAACACGGCGGGGCTTTCGCTCAACGGGCTGCCGACCCTGGGCATCGATTACCGCTGATCACTCGCCGAAAAAGCCATACAAAGCGGGCAGGGGCTGCGCCCCTGCCCGCTTTGCATGGCTGTTTTCCGTCAGTTGAAGCGATCCTTGAGGTTTTTGAAAAAGCCGCGGCGTTTTTCGTAGTTTTCGTCCCGCAGGGAATCCTCAAAGGCCTTGAGGGCCTCGCGCTGGGCGCGGGAGAGCTTTTTGGGCACCTCGATCTCGACGGTGACGTACTCGTCGCCGCGGCCGCGTCCGTTGAGGTACTGGATGCCCTGCCCGCGCAGGCGGAACAGCTTGCCGCTCTGGGTGCCCTCGGGCACCTGCAGCTTGACCTTGCCGTCGACGGTGGGGGCCTCGATCTCGGCGCCGAGCACCGCCTGGGAGTAGGTGATGGGCACGCGGATGTACACGTCATAGTCGCGGCGCTCGAACATGGCGTCCGGCTTGACGGTGACGTGCACGATGACATCGCCGGACGGCCCGCCCGCCGAGCCCGCGTCGCCCTGGCCGCGCAGCGCGATGTTCTGGTCATCGTCGATGCCGGCGGGGATGTTGACCTCCAGCGTTTTGCGCGCGCTGGTCTTGCCGGTGCCGCGGCAGGTGGCGCAGGGGGTCTTGATGGTCTTGCCGCGCCCGCCGCAGGCCGGGCAGGGCTGCTGGCTCTGCATCACACCGAAAGGCGTGCGCTGCTGGGTGAGCACCACGCCGCGCCCGCCGCACTGGGTGCAGGTCTCGGGGCTGGTGCCGGGCGCCGCGCCGCTGCCCGCGCAGGTGGGGCAGGTCTCCTTGCGGTTGATGGTGACGGTCTTTTTGCAGCCGTGGGCGGCCTCCTCAAAGGTGAGCACCACGCTGGCCTGCACATCGTGGCCGCGGCGCGGGCCGTTGGGGTTTTGGCGCCCACCGGCAAAGCCGCCGAAGCCCCCGCCGAAGATATCGCCGAAGAGATCCCCCAGATCGACGCCGCCGAAGCCGCCGCCGAAACCGCCGAAGCCCCCGCCGGGCTGGCCGGCGCCGTAGTTGGGGTCGACGCCGGCAAAGCCGAACTGGTCGTAGCGCTGGCGCTTTTCGGGGTCGGAGAGGATATCGTTGGCCTCGTTGACCTCCTTGAACTTCTCCTCGGCGGCTTTGTCGCCGGGGTTCAGGTCAGGGTGGTATTTTTTGGCCAGCTTGCGGTAGGCGTTTTTGATCTCGGCATCGGTGGCGTTCTTGCCGATGCCCAAGACCTCGTAATAATCGCGTTTTTCTGCCATATACCTGTCTCACCTGTCAGGCCCCGCAGAGCGTTTTGGCCCTGCGGGGCTTGGTTTTTTGCTGTGGGGTGCTCTTACACTTCGTGGAAGTCGGCGTCGACGGCGCCGTCGTCACGCGGGGCGCTGCCGGCGCCCGCGCCGGGCTGGCCGCCCATATCGGGGCCGGGCTGGCCGCCCTGCGGGGCGGACTGGCGGTAGAGCTTCTCGCTGACGGCGTAGAACGCCTTTTGCAGCTCATCCTGTTTGGCCTTGATGTCCTCGACGGTGCCGGACTTACCGGCCTCGCGCAGGGCGCTGATCCTGGTCTGGATATCGCTCTTCTCGTCGGCGGAGATCTTGTCGCCCAGCTCGTTGAGGGTCTTTTCCATCTGGAACGCCATCTGGTCGGCGTTGTTGCGGGCGTCGACCTCCTCGCGGCGCTGTTTGTCCTGCGCGGCGTACTGCTCGGCGTCCTTGACGGCCTTGTC
>CANRBN010000147.1 GCA_947628865.1 uncultured Gemmiger sp. | reverse complement strand
ACTGGCGCAGCCAGCTTAGCCGAGCCCCTCTTTTGCAGCGTGTCGAGTTTCTCGACACGCTGAGCCGCGCCCCGCCACCCGTACACGGTGGCGGGGCGCGGCTTTGCGCAAAACGCTTTTACGGCGATCCCGGGGGGCGCCCTGTATCTGCCGGGCGGTGCGCACGCCCGGCACACGGCACGCTTTTCATTCGATCCTCTTTACATAGACCCTCGAGAGCTCTCCGTCCAGATCCGGCAGCTGCGTGCAATACTCGCAGCCGTATTTCTCATAGAGCCCAACGGTATTTGTCGATATATACACGTTCGGAACATGCTCCTGCTTTGCAAGCCGCTCGATCTCCGCGAACAGATATCCCGCATAGCGGTGCCCCCTGTACTTCGGGAACGTATAGACAAAGCCCATCCAGGGCGTCAGCTCGGTCGGCTGGATATCATCCCTTTGCGCATAGGTGCAAAACGAGACCAGCGCCTCGCCGTCCGTCAGCAGCAGCACCCGCGAGCCCTCGCCGACGGCGTCAAAAAAAGTGCCCCTGCTGAGCAGGTCATGCAAAAACGCGCCGGCGCCCCAATCGCATTTCGCGAGCTCGTCAAGCCAGTGCGCCTGCCGGGCGCTTTCAAAAAAGTCGATCACATCCATGCGATCCTCCTCTTTCCCGATTCGATCCATCCGTTCTTCTCCACAGTGCCCCGGCAGCGCGCGCCGTCCCAGGCGCCCAGGCGCACATCGACGATGTCGCCGCTTTTGTGCCCCGGCGCGGTCACGGCCACCGGCAGGTACTGCGGCGTGTAGCCGGTGAACAGGCTCGCCGAGAGCGGCGTTTCCAGCAGCACCGGCTCGCGGCGGCCCGCCATGCCGGCGGCGAGCTCCGCGCGCACGGCCTCGCACGCTTCGCTCATGCGGCGCGCGCGGGCGAGCTTCTCGTCCTCCGGCACCTGCTCCGGCATGGCATACGCCGGCGTGCCGGCCCGGCGGGAGTAGGGGAACACATGCACCTTTAAAAAGCGCTGCGAAATCACAAAGGCAAGGCTTTCTTCAAAATCGTCGTCCGTCTCGCCGGGGAACCCGACGATGACATCGGTGGTCAGGCTCACGCCCCCGGCGCCGAACGCCGCGCGCAGGGCGGCGGCCTTCTCGGCAAAGAGCCCGGCGGTGTAGGGCCGGCGCATCGCGCGCAGCGTCCTGTCGCAGCCGCTCTGTAAGCTCAGATGGAACTGCGGGCACAGCTGCGGCACCGCCGCCAGGCGGGCGATGTCGGCGTCGGTGAGCAGGTCGGGGTCAAGGCTGCCCAGCCGGATGCGCCCGTGTTGCAGCCCCGGCAGCGCGGCGGCCCGCTCGACGAGGTCGGCAAGGCCCGTGCCGGTATCGCGCCCGTAGCTCGGCAGGCTGATGGCCGTGAACACGAATTCCCGGTAGCCGGCCCCGGCCAGGCGGGCCAGCTCGTCCAGAATGCTCGCCTCGCTGCGGCTGCGCACCGGCCCGCGCGCGCGGGGGATCACGCAGTAGGCGCAGCGGCGGTCGCAGCCGTCCTCCACCTTCACAAAGGCGCGGGTGTGCCCGGCAAAGCGATCCATCGGCAGCTCCTCGAACGTCTCGCCCTTTTGGTGGGGGCGGATGTCCACCACGCGCGCGGCGCTGCCGTCCAACAGCTTCTGCACGTTTTCCAGCAGCGCGTGCCGCGCCGTCGCGCCCATGACCACATCGGCCTCGGCGAAGGCGGCGGCCTCGTCCGGGAACGCCTGCGGCCAGCACCCGCACAGCACCGTCACGGCGGCGGGGTTCTCACGCTTTTGGCGCCGCAGCCAGCGGCGGCTCTTGGCGGCGCCCTCGGCGGTCACGGTACAGCTGTTCACGATGTACACGTCGGCCTCGCCGTCCGTGACGGTATAGCCGTTTTGGGCAAACAGGCGGGCCAGCGCGCCGCTCTCGTTCTGGTTCACCTTGCAGCCCAGGGTATAAAAGCGCACCCGCACGGCGCTTGCCCCCTTTCGTAAGCTGGTTCCATTATAGCCAAAACGGCCCCTGTGCGCAAGCGATACTAAAGCCGCCGCGCCCCGCATAGGATTGCGTGAGAAAAACAAGGCTGCGGGGGTGGCAAGATGAGGAAAAATACGCTCAAGAGATGCGGCGCCGCGCTGCTGTGCGCGGCGCTGGCGGCGCTGGCGGCGCTGCGGCTGGCGGCGCCCGACGCGGCGCCGACGGCGGGCACGGCGTGGCCGGCGGTGCCCACCAGCGCCATCGTGCCCGCGACCGTCGATTCGTTCGATGTGCCCTGCCGGGCCGCCATCCTCATCGACGAGGACTCCGGCACCGTGCTCTATGAGAAAAACGCCGACGAGCGGCGCCCCATCGCCTCCATCACCAAGGTGATGACGCTGCTGCTCACGTTCGAGGCGCTGGAGGCCGGCAAGATCTCCCTGGATGACATCGTGCCCGTCTCGGAGCACGCCTACCACATGGGCGGCAGCCAGATCTGGCTGGAGCCCGGCGAGCAGCTGACCCTCAACGAGATGCTCAAGGCCATCTGCATCTCTTCCGCCAACGATGCCGCCGTCGCCGTGGCCGAGTTCGTCGGCGGCAGCGAGAGCGCGTTCGTACAAAGGATGAACGAGCGCGCCGCCGCCCTCGGCATGGACAGCACGCATTTCGAGAACGCCTGCGGCCTTGACACCGAGGGCCATCTCTCGACGGCGCGCGACGTCGCCGTGATGAGCCGCGAGATGCTGCTCCACCACCCCGAGGTCGAGGACTACTGCATGGTCTGGACGGATTCTCTGCGCGGCGGGGCCACGCAGCTCGTCAACACCAACAAGCTGCTCAAAAGCTACAACGGCATCACCGGCCTGAAGACCGGCACCACGAGCAAGGCGGGGGTGTGCATCTCGGCCAGCGCCGCGCGCGACGGGCTGCGCCTCATCGCCGTGGTGCTGGGCTCGGATTCCGGCAAGGAGCGCTTCAACGCCGCCACCGCCCTGCTCGACTACGGCTTTGCCAACTACGAGAACACCGCCGTGCCGCTGCCCGACACGGCCCCCGAACGCCTGCCGGTGCGCCATGGCACCGCCGGGAGCGTGCCGCTCGCCTACACGGCGCCGGATCTGTATCTCAGCGCCAAGGGGCAGGGCGGCGCGCTCACCGCCACGCTGGAGCTGCCCGGCGAGCTGCCCGCCCCCGTCACGACCGGGCAGACGGTCGGCACGCTGCGCATCACGGCGGGGGGCGAGGAATGCGGCACCTACCCCGTCACCGCCGCCGGGGACGTCCCGGAGCTTACGTTCGGCTATTGCTTTGCGCGCCTTGCGCGGGCGCTGCTGCTCGTGCCGACGGAGTGCTGAAAGGCCGAACAACAAAAAACCATACGAGTGCGGCGGCCCGGGGGCGGGCCGCCGTATGTCTTTGCCACGCTGCCCCACGCTCCGCGTCTGTTTTGCAGCCGCCCCGGCCACGGCAAAATCAGAGTGAAAACTGCCAAAAATACAACTATTGGTTGCAAAAGCCCAAAAACGCCTCCATTGCGCGCAACCGTTGCTTGCGGTATAATTCAACCAGAAAGCCGAAAGGACGGTGCATTACATGGCAAATGAACTGAGCGAGCGGATCGCCGCTCTGCGAAAAGAGCGCGGACTCACACAAGAACAGTTAGGAAACATGGTGGGCGTGTCCGCCCAGGCGGTGAGCAAGTGGGAAAAAGGCGGCACGCCGGATGTGGAGCTGCTGCCGGTGCTGTCCCGCCGGCTGGGCGTGACCATCGACGCCCTCTTTGGCATGGCGGGCGGGGAGCAGGAGGACCCGGCGGAGGCGGTGGGCCGGTGGCTGCGGGGCTTTCCTTCAAAGGAGCGGATAGATCAGTTCTGCCGGCTGGTTTGGTCCTCCAGAGAGCACTTCATATCAGACGAGTTCGGTGAGATCAACCTGCCCAAATGGGGCTATCTTGATTCCTGCCAGATCGCTTCCGGCGACGGTACATATCAGCTTATGCTTTCGCAAATCGCGGTGGAGGGCGGCATTCTCTTTGACGTTCACGCCGAGGATCTGTCCTTCGTGACGCTCTGGCCAAGGCCCACAGACGGCTGGGCCCAATGGCTGGCACCCAAGGAGGAGTACCGAAAGCTCTTTGCGGTTTTGGCAAGGCCGGGGTGCCTTGATCTGATGGAAACCATCTATAACCGGAAGATCGGCTGGTTCTCCGCAAGCGCTGTGATGAAGCATCTGCAAATGGCGCGGGAGACCGTGGAGGATCTGTTGGAGGAGCTTACGGAACTGAGGCTGGCATCCTCCATGGAGCTTGAGCTGGAGGAGGGCGAGACCAACGTCTATGAGGTATCGGAGCCTTGGAAGCTGATCCCTTTCCTGATGCTCGCCCGGACGCTGATGCAGTCCGAGTCCAACTATCTGCGATTGTACGAACCGGTACCGCTCTTTGAGGCGGATGAAAAATGGGAAGACGGGAAAAAAGAGATCTCGAAATGACATGATTGATAGAAGGGAGCAGTAAAAATGCGCTATTATCTGAAAAAATATTGGGTCGCCAATCTTTTGGCGATCCTGCCGGGGCTTGTCGTGTGCGCCCTGCAGGTCGGAAACGATCTTTTGATGATGCGGGC
>CANRBN010000146.1 GCA_947628865.1 uncultured Gemmiger sp. | reverse complement strand
CGCGCAGGGGGACGCCTTTGCCCTGGAGGAGGACGAGACGTTCGCCCTGCAGAACCGCGATTTTGGCGCCGAGGGCTGCGCCGGCGCCGATTTCTGGCTGGACGGGCAGCTGGTGCGCCCGGCCTGCGTGCACGGCGCCGCGCCCGCCGTGCAGTTTTACCTCAGCCGCACGCCGCCCGCGGTGCCCGGCCCCCACCCGCGCGAGGTGCCGCTGTGCGCCGCCGCGCCGCACAACGTGTGCGTGCGGGGCGTGCCGCGGGTACGGGGCGTGTGCGCCTACGCGCGCGACGGCGCCTTTGAGGTGCTGGCCGTGCAGGTGGAGGAACCAAACACATAGCCGCTCAGCGTGTCGAGGAACTCGACACGCTGCAAAAGAGGGGCTCGGCTAAGCTGGCTGCGCCAGTCCGCCTGCGCCCCTCTCTTGGACACACCCCGTCGCAAAAAATGCCGTTCTCATGCCTAAAGGCGACTCGAACGGCTTTTTTTGCTCTGGAGGTATCGACCTCGTCTGCTCATGTCAGCCGAGGTCGATGGATTCAGAAAACACCTTTTTCGACAGTCTGCGGCCCCGCGCAGCGCGCGGGGCCGCAGATTGTCAAAAGTGGGCTTTCCTTGCAGGATTTATTTGGTGACCGGCGCGGGGATGGGATAGGTGCGCATCATCTCCTGCGCGGTGGCCACGATGTTCTCGGCGCACAGGCCGTAATCGCGCAGGACCTCGGCCGCGGGGCCGGAATGGCCGTACACGTCGCGCACGCCGATCATGCGCACCGGCGTGGGCAGCCGGGTGGAGAGCAGGTCGCACACGGCGGAGCCGAGCCCGCCGATGACGCTGTGCTCCTCCACCGTGATGATGCGCCCGCACTCGGTCGCGCAGCGCAGTATGAGATCCTCGTCCAGCGGCTTGATGGAGGCCATGTTGATGACGCGGGCGTTGATGTTCTGCCGCTTGAGCAGCGAGGCGGCCTTGATGGCCTCGCCGACCATCATGCCGGTGGCGATGACGGCGATGTCGTTGCCGGGGATGAGCTGGTCGCCCTTGCCGATGGCAAAATGGCAGCTCTCCGGCGTGTAGAACGCAACGGTCGCCAGGCGCGACAGGCGCAGGTACACCGGCCCCGGGTGCGCGTAGGCGGCGCGCACGGCGGCGCGGGTCTCGACATCGTCGGCGGGGCAGAGCACCACCATGCCGGGGATGCTGCGCATGAGCGCGATGTCCTCACAGCACTGGTGGGTGGCGCCGTCCTCCCCGACCGAAAGCCCCGCGTGCGAGGCCGCGATCTTGACGTTGAGGTGCGGGTAGCCGATGCTGTTGCGGATCTGCTCATACGGGCGGGCGGCGGCGAACATCGCAAAGCTCGACACGAACGGCACAAAGCCCATCGTGCTCATGCCGGCGGCCACGCCGATCATGTTGGCCTCGGCGATGCCGCAGTTGAAATGGCGGTAGGGGTAGGCGGCGCGGAACGTCGCCGTCTTGGTCGAGGCCGCGAGGTCGGCGTCAAACACGACGAGGTCGTCGCAGCCCTCGTTGGCCAGGGCGACGAGCTCCTGGCCGTAGCTGTCTCTTGTGGCGATCATGCGGGCTTCACTCACTGCGCTGCACCTCCCGGGAAATATTTTCATATTCGGCGCGCAGCTCGGCCATGGCCTGCTCATACTCGGCGTCGCCGGGGCCCTTGCCGTGCCAGTCCAGCGCGTTTTCCATAAAGCTCACGCCCTGGCCCTTGACGGTGTGCAGCAGCATGCAGGTGGGCCTGCCGCTGCCGTGGGAATTTTCAAACATCGCGAAGGCCTGCTCGAGCTCGCTCATCGAGTTGCCGTTGCACACGATGGTGTTGAAGCCGAAGGCGTCCATCTTTTTGTCCAGCGGCTCGCTCGTCAGCACCTGGCTGGTCGGGCCGTCGATCTGCAGGCCGTTCACATCCACCATGATGCACAGGTTATCGAGCTTATAGTGGTTGGCGAACATGAACGCCTCCCAGCACTGGCCCTCCTCGATCTCGCCGTCGCCCAGCAGGGTGTAGACGTTGATGTCGGTGCCCATCTGCTGCGCGGCCAGCGCCATGCCGCAGGCCGCCGATACCCCCTGCCCGAGGCTGCCGGTGCTCATGTCCACGCCGGGCACGCTGTTCATGTCGGGGTGGCCCTGCAGGTAGCTGCCGGAGTGCCGCAGCGTGACGAGATCCTGCACGGGGAAGAACCCGCGCTCCGCCAGCGCGGCGTACAGCGCCGGCGCGGCGTGCCCCTTGGACAGCACGAACCGGTCGCGCTCGGGATCCTGCGGGAACTGCGGGTCGATGCGCATTTCCCGGAAATAGAGATAGGTCAAGACATCCGCGGCAGACAGGCTGCCCCCCGGATGGCCGCTTTTGGCGGCGTGCGTGCTTTCAATGATGCCCATGCGCACGCGCAGCGCCGTCATCCGCAGCTGTAAGGCTTCCTGCTTTAACATTGCGCCATTCCTCCAAGCTCGGTCGCGCCCAAGGCCGGGCGCTCAAACATCATACAGTCACAGTATACCATAATGCGCGCTGCTTTTCCATACCCGCCAAGAAAAATATTGTTCGCCGCGGCGGGAAGTGCTATACTATACTGTATCTTCGCCGCTGCGGCGGCGCAAAAAAGGCAGGGGAAGACCTTGAGTTTGTTTGAACAGCTTTTCGGCGGCATGTTCGGCGCCGCGCCGGGCGCCGACGGCGCGCAGGGGGCGGGCGGCATCCCGTTTGAGGATATCAGCGCGCGCTTCGGCGGGGCGCGCAAGCCGCGCAAGCCCATCGGCACGCCGCTCACGCGCACGCTCATCAACATCGCCGTCACGCTCGCGGTGGCGCTCGTCTGGTTCTACCTCGAGCTGCCGGCCATCAACCTGCACAGCGAGGAGTTCTACCTGTTCATCCTCACGCTGTGCGTGGTGTACGGCATCTGCGCCGTGCTGACCAGCGGCTTCCAGGGCACCGGCTGGCGCGGGTATTTCGCGTTCCTGCGCAAGCAGTGCATCGTGCCGCTGCTAGTGGCGGCGGCCATGGTGGGGATCTACCTTGTCGGCTCGCTCGCCAGCTGGGTGGTGCTGCGCGCCGGCGCCTACGCAAAGCTGCTGCCCATCGAGACCGGCGATTTCGCCCAGGACATCGAGGAGATCTCCTACAGCCAGATCCCCATGCTGGACGATGACTCGGCCGCGCGGCTGGGCAGCCGCAAGCTGGGCGAATTGAGCGACATGGTCAGCCAGTTCGAGATCATCAACAACTACACCCAGATCAACGTCGGCGGGCGCCCGGTGCGCGTGACCTCGCTGATGTACGGCGATATCATCAAGTGGCTCACCAACCGCAAGGCCGGCCTGCCGGCGTATATCGTCGTCGATATGGTCACGCAGGAGGCCGAGGTCACCCGCCTTGACCAGAGCGACGACCCGCAGGGCATCTATTACACGACGGCGGAGCATTTTTCCCGCAACCTGTACCGCCACCTGCGCTTCCACTACCCCACCATGATGTTTGACGACCCCGTGTTCGAGATCGACGACGACGGCACGCCCTGGTGGGTGTGCAGCCGCATCGTCAAGACCATCGGGCTGTTCGGCGGCGTGGACGTCAGGGGCGCGGTGCTCGTCAACGCCATCACCGGCGAGAGCCGGTATTACGAGGAGGTGCCCTCCTGGGTCGACCACGTCTACGATGCCGACCTCATCATGCAGCAGTATGACTACTACGGGCTCTACCACAACGGCTTTTTGAACAGCCTGTTCGGCCAGCGCGACGTCACGCTGACGACCGACGGCTACAACTACATCGCCATCGACGACGATGTGTATATGTACACCGGCATCACGAGCGTCACGTCCGACCAGTCCAACATCGGGTTCATCCTCTCGAACCAGCGCACCAAGGAGACGCACTTTTACCCCATCGCCGGCGCCATCGAGCGCTCGGCCCGCGACTCGGCCGAGGCGCAGGTGCAGCAGATGCGCTACCGCACCACGTTCCCGCTGCTGCTGAACATCGCCGACCAGCCCACCTACTTCATGGCGCTCAAGGGCGACGACGGGCTCGTCAAGATGTACGCGATGGTCAACGTGCAGCAGTATTCCATCGTGTCCACCGGCGGCACCGTGGCCGAGTGCGAGGCCAACTACCGCCAGGCGCTGGCCAACAACGGCCTCATCGACACCGCGCAGGCCGAGGTCCCGCCCGAGAGCGGCGACTATCTCGAGGCCGAGGCTGGCATCACCGAGGTGCGCAGCGCGGTGCTGGGCGGCGATACCTGGTACTACCTGCGCCTGTCCTCCACCGACCCCGCCGCGCCCCTGCCGGACGGCGCGTATTTCGCCCTCAACGCGGCGGACGACCCGCTGGCCGTCATCCTCAACGTCGGCGACGTCGTGCGCATCCGCTATGCGAGCGCCGACGAGGGCGGCGACATCATCAAGGCAACGCTGCTCGCGCGGACCGCGGCGGCGCCCACCCCCGCCCCCGGCCAGCTGCTGACCGGCCCCGGCCCGGCCCTGCCGGACACCGGAGCCGACGGCGCGGGCGCCGTGCCCGGCACCATCGCGAACGGCGATACCGCCAGCCCCACCGCCCCGCCCGACACCTATGTGACCGACGCGCCCGCC
>CANRBN010000145.1 GCA_947628865.1 uncultured Gemmiger sp. | reverse complement strand
CGGCGAATGCCGCCTGTACCTCTCTTGTGCAAAGGGTCAGCTCTTGCGGCGGATGAACGCGATGTGCAAAACGAGCCACGCCGCGGCCAGGCAGACGAGCGTCAGCAGGCCGAGCATGCGCCAGCAGTGCACGAGGTTCGGCACCGTGGCATCGTACATGGGGCTGTCGAGCCCCGCGTTGAGCCAGGCGAGGCGGCTGTTGATATCGGTCGAGGCGCCCAGCGCCCCCATGCCCCAGCGGCAGACGATGATGGTGCTGATGTAGGTGAGCACGCCGGCGATATCGAACATGACGCCGCTGAACACCACCTGCCCGATGATGAGCACGAGCACGAGCAGGATGGCGCTCTCGCTGCTCTTGAGCGCGGCGGAGACCAGCAGCCCCATCGCCGAGGAGGCCACCAGCATCAGCAGCACGGTGATGTAGATCTCAACATCGGTGGGAAGCAGCAGATGGTTTTGCGGGACGTCGATGATGTGCACGAAGCCGACGGTCAGGATGGCCGCCTGCAGCACCTCGACGAGCAGCAGCACCAGCGCCTTGGAGAGCACCGTGGCCAGCAGGCTGACGCCGACCGAGGCCTCGCGGAAGATGACCTCGCGGTCCTTGCAGATCTCGCGGTAGGAGTTGAGGATGCCCATGAACGTGGCCATCGCGCACAGGATGAACAGCGCGGTGCGGCTGCCGATGTTGATGAGGTTGGAGGTAAAGCAGTTGGGGTCGGCCACGAGCGAGATGACCCACACCATCAGCGGCGCCTGCAAAACGAGGCTGCCGAGGATGAGCTTGTTGTTCCAGATGAGCTGGAAGTTGCGCGCCATCAAAACGCCCAGCTGGCGGAAAAACCGGCCCGGTTTCAGTTCTTGCATCGCTTGTCCGCCTCCTGTGCCGCCGCCGGGAACTGGGCCACAAGGTCGTTGAATTCCGCGGTGGTAAAGTATTTTTTGCGATACTCCTCGATCTGCTCGGGGTCGCGGAGCTTTTCAAAGATATCGCTCGTGAGCGAGACGTCGAAATAATCGTTGAGGCCCTCCGGCGCGCCGTAGTAGCACAAAACGCCCCCCACGCCCAAAAAGGCGATCTTGTCGCACAGGTTGATGTTGGACATGTTGTGCGTGACCATCAGCACCGTGCAGTTCTCCTGGCTGAGCTTGCGGCACAGCTCCATCATCGAGCGGTCGAGGTCGGGCGAGAGGCCGGAGGTCGGCTCGTCCAAAATGAGCAGGCGCGGGCTGGCCAGCAGCTCCATCGCGATGGAAACGCGCTTTTTCTGCCCGCCGGAGAGGTTGGAGATGAGCGTTTTCTCCCGCCCGCCGAGGTCGACGGCCTCGATGGCGCGGGCCACGGCCGCCTTGATCTCGGCGCGGGTGGCGTCGTGCGCGATGCGAAGCCGCGCGGTGAAGGTCAGGCTCTGCTCGACGGTCAGGTTGTCGTGCATGATGTCCTGCTGGGGCACATAGCCGAGCACGGCGTCAAAGGCGTTGCGGTTGCCCTTGGTGTCGATGCCGTCGAACATCACCTGCCCCGCCGTGCAGGGCGCCGTGCCGGTGATGCAGGTGAGCAGGCTGGATTTGCCGGTGCCGGAGCCGCCCACCAGCACCACGAAGCTGTTGGGCGCGATGGCCATCGACGTGCCGTCCACGATGTTGAGCGGCTTGCCGGTGTTGCGGTTTTTGACCGTCTTGTACACGTTGACGAGCTCGACGCTGATGCCGGCCTGGTATTCGTTGTAGTGCAGCACGCCGCCGGTAAAGGCGAACACCTGCGTGGGCACGTTGATGACGGCGCCGTTTTCCAGCACGGCGGTACGCACGCGCTCGCCGCCCAGGTAGGTGCCGTTGGTGGAGCCCAGGTCATGCAGCTCAAAGTGGCCGTTTTTGTACACGACCTCGCAGTGATGGCGGGAGACACGGTCACTGGTGAGCTGGATATCGCAGTCCTCGCCGCGCCCGATGAGCACGCGGCGCTTTTTGCGCACATCGACCTCGCGCAGGGCGCCGCTCTCCCGCTCGCGGCGCACGCCGCCGGTCTCGGTGTCGGTCTTGCGGATGTCCTCGACGCGGAAAGTGATCTCCTGCGTCGAGGCGTCGCCGTTGGTGTCCAGCCCGATGAGGTCGCCGGGCTGCAGGGGGCAGCTCTCGCCGGCGTGGATGTAGCGGTTGTTGTACCAGGTGCCGACGGTGCTGCCGCCGTCCCGCAGGCGCCAGACATCGTTTTCGCAGCTGATGGTGAACTGCACGTCGCCGATGTTGTTGCGGCGCAGCACATACTCGCACTGGGGGCCGCGGCCAAAACGGTAGAGCGTTTTGGTGCCGGGCAGCGTGATGTGCTGGCGGCTGCGCCGCTCGGTGATGAGCAATACGATCTCACTGGCCAAGGGGGCACCTCCTTACTCCGCTTTGGCGGTCTTTTCGGCCTTGGCGGCGGTCGGTTTTGCCGCCGTCCTGGCCGGCGCCTTGGGCGCGGCGGGCACGGCGTTCGCATAGGCGGTGCCGCAGAACGGCACAAAGACGAGCGCGGTGCCGCCCACCGTCAGCACGGCGCCGGGCTTGAGGGGCTGCCCGGTCAGCAGCGCCTTGCCGTTCAGGTAGCAAAGCTCCCGCGCCGTGCCGGGCAGCAGCGAGAACGCGCCGGCGGCGGGGTCATACACGGCCACCGCCTGCCGCGCCGAGAGCGGCGCATCCGCCGTGAGCACCTGCGGCGCGCCGGCGGCATCGGTGCCGAGAAAGCTGCGCCCCTCCCCGAGGCGCAGATCCCGCCCGCGCGCGGGGCCGTCCAGCGCCACCAGCCAGCCGGTCACGGGGCCCGCCGGGGCGGCGGGCTGTGCGGTCTGCGTGTCCGCTTCGGCGCCCTCGGCGGCGATGACGCGCCCGCTGCCGCTTTGCAGCGCGGGGTCACAGTAGGGGCAGCCGGGGAATTTATCGGCGTCATAATAATGTCCGTGTTCGCATTTGGCCAGCTTCATGGGGCAAACCCTCCTTGCGTTTTACAAAACGGCCCGCAGCTGTGTGCCGCCGATCTTGACCGTGTCCTCCGCGCGCAGATGCCAGGCACCGTCCAGCCGCCGCCCGTTGACGTACACGCGGGCCTTGCCCAGCGGCTGCAGCAGCACGGCGTCGCCGTCGAGGCTCAGGATGCAGTGCTGCGCGGCCATGCGCGCGTCCGGCACGCAGAGCTCGCACAGCGCGGCGTCCGCGCCGATGAGCAGGCTGCTCTCGACCACGCCCGACCAGCGGTTCTCGGTGATGGCGCCGGGCGGCTGCAAAAACAGCGTCAGCCAGCGGCGCGGCATGATGCCGATGTCCTCGGCGCCGGTGAGCAGATGCTCGACCTCGGCCTCCTGCTCGGCGGCGCGTTCCCGCCGGGCGCGCAGCGCGGCGCCCGCCGCCAGCACGAGCAGCGCCGCCGCGAGGATGAGCCCCGGCAGGCGCAGGCGCGCCAAATAAAACGCGCGGTCGCGCGGCCAGGTCTCGATGGAAAAGGCGGTCTTTTCCTGCGCGTCGCTCGTGTTGGCGGCGCTCAGGGCGGCGGCCACGCCGCGCAGGCGGACGCTGTAGGGCCCGGCGTACAGATCGTCCGATGTGGTCAGCACGGCCTGCAGGCCGTCCTGCCGCAGCTCGACGCCGCGCACGCCGAGCCGGAAGCCCCAGACATCCTCGCTTTGCAGCAGATAGGCGCCGGGCAGGCCGGCGGTGGCCGCCGAGACCGCCTGGTTGAACGTGACGGTCAATTCCCGGCGCCCGGTCACGTCCACCGCCTCGATGGCGGGGTGGGCCAGCCGGTGGCCCATGTACACGGTGGTGCTGGCCGTGACGGCGCTGCCCATCGACGGCACCGAGAGGGTGAGCGTCTCCCACCGCTCGCCGTAGAGGGCGGGGTCGATGGCGGTCTTGAACTCGATGACGCCGGGCAGCGCCGCCAGATCCGCCTCCACGGTCTTTTCGATATCCGCCGGCTCGCAGACGAGCAGGTGCCCGCTCCGGAACTGGCCGAGCAGCTCCTGCTCCAGCTCATCGTCGGTCACGGCCAGCACCGAGAACCGCATGTTGAGCTCATCGGCAAGGCCGGTGCCCATCGTGGCGAGCAGCGGCAGGTTGCCCAGCAGCGAGACGGCCTCGGTCATGCCGACGACCACCTTGCGCGGGGCAAGGCTTTGGTAGCCGGCCTCGATGTCGCCGTAGACAAGGCTGGCGGCTGCCGTGAGATCCAGCGGCGCGTCGGCGCTGCACGCCAGGGTGCGCAGCATGCTGCGCACGGCGGCGCTGTCGGTGGTGGGCGGCAGCACGCAGACCGGCGTGCCCGCGGCGTCCATCGCGTACAGCGCGACCTGGTCGTGCCCGGCCTTGCGCTGGAGCGTGCGGATCACGACGTTTTTGAAATGTCGGAAGATCCCGGGGTCGGTCTCGATCGAATTGTCCAGCACGAAAATGTAGCAGACGGCCTCGTTGGCGGCCTGGACGTTGCCGGTCTCGAGCTGTGTATCGCCGAGGCGCAGCTCCACCCCGGCGGCGCGCACGAGCTGCGGGGAGAGCGGTGCGCCGCCGGCATCCTGCGCGCGCACGAAGACATCCATCTCCGGCACGTTGACATAGACCTGCTCGATCGAGATGTTGCCGGCGGC
>CANRBN010000144.1 GCA_947628865.1 uncultured Gemmiger sp. | reverse complement strand
TTGACCTTGCCCGGCGTGTGGGAAAAGGTATCCCAAATGCTGATCCCGCGGTTGCCTTCCTTCGTGCCGCCCTCGATCTGGTATGCCGAAGAAGCAGCCCCCCAAATGAAGCCCTTTGGAAAATCCGCCATTTCGCTCACCCTCCTATGGATGCTCATGCGTTCATCCATTCCGCTGCGGCAGCGGCCAGCGCGGCGTTGACGGCGTCGGCCTCCGCCGCCGATTTGCCGACGGCGGAAAGGTACACCTTGATCTTTGGCTCGGTGCCGGAGGGGCGCACCATCAGCTTGGCGCCGTTTTCGAGGCGGTATTCGAGCACATCCGCTTTGGGCAGGCCGGTGTCATCGTTCTGGTAGTCCACCACGCGGTTCACGCCGTGACCGGCAATGACGAAGGGCACGTCAGACCGCAGCCGCGCCATGATGGCCTGCATCGTGTGCATGCCGCTCTCGCCCTCAAAGGTGAAGCTCCTGAGGTCGTTGCGGTACCAGCCGTATTTGTCATAGAGGGCATTCACGGCGTCCAGCAGCGTCATGCCCCGGGCGGCATACCAGGCGGCCGCCTCGCAGGCAAGCATGACGGCGTTGACGGCGTCCTTGTCGCGCACATGCGCGCCGGAGAGATAGCCGTAGCTCTCCTCAAAGCCGAAGATGTAGCGCTCCTTCTCGCCGGCCGCCTCCAAGAGACCGATCTGCTCACCGATGAACTTGAAGCCGGTCAGCGTGCGGCGCAGCTCGACGCCGTATTCTTGGGCGATGGGCGTGGCCATATCGGTCGAGACGATGGTGGTCACGGCCACGGGATTTTTCGGCATGGTGCCGTTGGCGATGCGCGTGCGGCAGATATAGTCAAACAACAGTACGCCCATCTCGTTGCCGGTGATGAGCCGGTAGCCGCCCTGCCCGTCCGGCACGGCGGCGCCCATGCGGTCACAGTCGGGGTCGGTGCCGAGCATCAGGTCGGGGTGAACGGTATCGCACAGACGCAGGCCGGTCTCCATCGCCTCGCGGCTCTCCGGGTTGGGATAGGGGCAGGTCGGGAAATCGCCGTCCGGTTTCTCCTGCTCCGGCACGACGGTGACCTGCGTCACGCCCATGCGGTCGAGCAGCATCTTGACCGGTTCGAGCCCGGTGCCGTTGAGCGGGGTGTAGACGAGCTTCAGCTTGCTCACATCGTTGCCGGGGCGCAGGGCCAGCACGGCGTCGACGAAATCAGAAAGGCATTTGTCATCAATGGTGCGGATGCGCCCGCCGGCGACGGCCTCGTCATATCCAATTAGTTTAATATCGTCAAAATAATCCAGTTTGTTGATTGCTGCCTGCACCTTTTCCGCCGCCTCGAGGGTGATCTGGCAGCCGTCGGCGCCGTAGACCTTGTAGCCGTTGTATTTGGCGGGGTTGTGGCTGGCGGTCACGCAGATGCCGGCCCCGCAGCCTAAGTATCGCACGGCCCAGGAAAGCGCCGGCGTCGGCTCGAGCCGCGGGTAAAGCCACGCCGTGATGCCGTTGGCGGCCAGCACGCGCGCCGCCTCGCGGCAGAACAGCTCACCTTTATGGCGGCTGTCGTGCGCGATGGCCACTGTCTTGGGCAGACCGCTCGCGTTGAGATAATCGGCCAGCCCTTGTGTGGCGCGGCGGACGGTATAGACGTTCATGCGGTTGGTGCCGGCGCCGATGACGCCGCGCAGGCCGCCGGTGCCGAACGCCAGATCCCGGTAGAAGCGGTCCTCAACGCCAGCAGGGTCATTCTGTATCTTGTGCAGCTCGACGGCAAGATCGGGGTCGTCAACGGCACGGGCCAGCCAGAGCTGCAAAACGGAAGTGTAGGTCATGCTTTTCAACTCCTAACTTTATAAATGGTCCTTCAAAAATGCGGTCAGTACCTCCGCGGCCTGGCGATGGCAAGCCGGGCCGGGATGCTCCCGTGCGCCCATCGTTGCCGGTACAGCGGCAGGCAGCGGCAGATAAAACACCCGCGTGTCGCCGGTTTCCGTTTTGTATTGCCGGATACCCGCTTCAAGAGTGGGACGCAGCTCGTCCCCCAACATGCCGAAGGCCCAAATCAACAGGGCATTCGGGTTGCAGCGGCGTACCGTGTGCAGCGCCTTGGCAACGGCCTTGGAAATACGGGCATGCCCTTCCGGCGTGTCCGCCTGTTGGAAGCACCGCCCCGTTACCGGGTCACGCCAGGCGGGCTCATGCATGGCGCCCCAGTCGTTGGTGCCAAGGTTCAAAATGACGGCATCCGCCGGCCAGGCGGCGAAGTCATAAGGTGCGGTATCGCCGCACTGGCCGCAGACAGTTGCGTAGTCGTCCATCACGACGTGCCGGGGATCGTTGTCCCAGCTGCTGCAAAGGCCCCAGCCGCTCTGGGAGAAGATGCGGTACTCCGCTCCCAAGGCATCGGCGGTCAGGCGGGCATAGTGCGGAACGGCACTGAAAAACATTGGCAGCCAATCGGTCTCGCTCTGCGCTCCGGCCAGCCCCTCGCCGCTGGTGATGCTGTCACCGATAAATTCCAGCCTGTATTTGGGTTCCGGCAGCGACAAAAAGCCGGCATCCTCATCCGGCCAGCGCAGACCCAGCAGCCGCACGCTGTGGGTGGGGTCATCAGGCATGGCCTGACATTCCTTGAGCACCCGCACCTGCTTCACCGTGCCGGCTGTCATTCCCCGGAACAGGCACACCTCGCTTTCTCCGCGCGGCAGGGGGAAGCGCTGCAGCCAGGCGCCGTTCACCTCCACAGCCAGCCAGGGCTCGTACTGCGCGTAATCCGCCGCCACGCGCAGCCAAAGCGCGCTGCCGGTATAGCGGCAGACAAAGCCGCTGCCGGTATGCCACAGCACCGGCGCGCCGCCGGCAGACCCTGTTCTGCCCAGCACCCGGATCGGCAGCGTATCGAAAGAGGTGTATCCCTGTATGTCAGTCATGCCGGCAGCCTCCCGTTACCTAAATGGAAATGCAGTTAGCTTAATTGCCTCAGTATAGCACACCGGAAACCGATCGGCAAGAAGAAGAAAGCATTTTAATAAGAATTTAGTTTATATTTGCCTTATTGTTGACGGATTTACCTGTTTTTGTTATACTTATAAAGAATACATCCCGCAAAATACGGCAAGCAAGGGGGCGTACCCAATGGCAAAAGCGGTCCGCATGGCGGATATCGCCCAGAAGCTGGGCATCAGTGTGGTCTCGGTCAGCAAGGGGCTGGCCGGCAAGGATGGCGTGAGCGAGGAGATGCGGGCCCGTATCGTCGCCGCCGCCAAAGAGTTGGGATATGCCCCCACGGTGCGCAGTGAGCCGGAGCCGCAGGCCAGCGCCAACATCGGCATTCTTGTGTCGGACCGGTTTTTCAACGAGAACGCGTTCTATTCGGCGCTGTACCGGGCACTGCTCAAGAGCGCAAGCAAGGCCGGCTGCACCTGCATACTCGAGATCGTCGTCCCCGAGGCGGAGAGCGCGTGCCAGACCCCGTCCATCCTGCTCAACCAGAAGGTGGACGCCATCCTGTTCATGGGCGAGATCGACCGCCGGTATTTGAGCGCCGTGGCCAGGTTCGGGCTGCCGTTTTTGCTGCTGGACTTTTATGACGAGGCCATCGCCGCAGAGAGCGTGCAGAGCGACAACATGGCCGGCGGCTTCCTCGTTACCGAGCATCTTCTTTCGACCGGCCGCAAAAATATCGGCTTTGTGGGCAGCATCTGGGCGACCAGCTCCATCATGGATCGCTACCTCGGCTACTGCAAGGCGCTGCTCAAGGCCGGCATCGAGCCGCGGGCGGATTGGCGGCTCGAGGACCGCGACAAGGAGGGACTGTTCATCCCCTTTACGCTGCCCAAGGAGATGCCGCAGGCCTTTGTGTGCAACTGTGACGAGGTCGCCTTCAACCTCGTCGAGCGATTGCAGCGTGAGGGGTACTCTATCCCGCGCGATATCGCCGTGGCCGGCTATGACGACTACCGCTTTTCCACCATCTGCCGCCCACAGCTGACCAGCTACCGCGTGGATGTGGACGGCATGGCCACCGCCGCCATCGACCAGATCAAGCGCAAGCTGAGCCACAAGCGTCTGGCCGCGCCGTCGGTGTTCGTGCCCGGCGCGCTCGTCAAGAGAGATTCGACCTAGCGGGCAGGGCTTTGCCCTGCCCTGCAAAGAGAAGGCTCGGCTTCGTTGGCTCACTGCGTTCGCCAAGTCGCCTGCGCCTCCCCTTTGGATTCTCTCTGTCGCAAAAAATGCCATTCTCATGCCAGAGGCGACTCGAACGGCATTTTTTGCTCTAGAAGTATCGCCATCGTCGGCACATGTCCGCCGATGGCGATAGTTTTAAATGCATACCATGTGCTGTTTGCAGGCTAAATTTTGGTTTAGCCTGCTTTTTTGTGCGTTTTTGGCCGGAATTCAAGGCAGTTTGCCTAATCGAAAAACTAAATTTTAGCAAATTTAACAAACTTATTAAAACCGTATTGACAAATAATTACCTAACTATTAAACTAAATGCAACGGCAGGCGATTCGCCTGCTAAAGTAAACCAACAAAGACTATTAAGGAGGGCCCCCATGAAAAAAGCACTCGCACTGACCCTGGCCGTTGCCATGGCCGCCACCATGTTGGCTGGCTGCGGCGGCTCCGCCGA
>CANRBN010000143.1 GCA_947628865.1 uncultured Gemmiger sp. | reverse complement strand
AGCGGGTGTTCTACGGCTTCGCGGGCAGCCCGGAGTTCGACAACCTCTGCAAGCGCTACGGCATCACGCGCTGAGCGCCAAGCGAAAAAGGGACTTAAAATCCATCGGCCTCGGCGGTGCCCGCCGAGGCCGATGCTTTCGTTATGGACGCAGGGTGCCCCGCGGCAGGGCAAAGGCATGGTTGGGCTTGACGAGGCGCGGATATCGTGTTATGATATCGTTACACGATATTTATGCGGGAGGGATGCGCGATGCCCAAAAAGGCGCTCGAGAGCCTGACCGAATCCATGTTTTATGTGCTGATGGCCTTTTCGGTGGCCGAGTGCTGCGGCGCCGAGGCCGCGCAGTTTGCGGCGGCCCGCACGGGCGGCGCGCTGCGGCTGGGCCCGGCCACGCTGTACACGATCCTGGCCAAGTTCCTGGAGGTCGGCTACCTGACCGAGACGAGCGTGGACGGGCGAAAACGCACCTATGCCATCACGGCTGCGGGGCGGGACGCCTACGCGGCGGAGCTTAGGCGCCTGCGGCGCATCGTGGCCGACGCCGAGGCCGCCGCGGCCCTGCCCTACGCGGCAAAGCCCCTGCCGGAGGGAGGTGGCGCGCATGGCGCGGCTGCGCTGGCGCCCGTTCCCCTGCCCTGACTATGATCTGGAGGGCACCGAGAGCTGGCTGCAGGCGATGGCCGCCAAGGGCTGGCTTTTGCGCGAGAGCTTTGCCGGCCTTGCCGGCTTTACACAGGGCGCGCCCGACGCCGTGCGCTACCGCCTGAACGCGACGCGCGGCTCGGTGCTGGACGGCGATTGGGCCGCCCCCGACGGCGAGGAAAAGGCGCTTTCCGCCGCGGCGGGGTGGCACTATGTCTGTGCGCGGGGGAAGTTTTTCATCTACGCCTGCGACGACGCCGCCGCGCCCGAGCTGCACACCGACCCCGCCGTGCAGGCCTTGCAGCTGGAGCGTCTGCGCCGCGACGCCTGGGCCTCGGTGGGCTCCGGGCTGTTTTTCGCCGCGATCTATCCGCTGCTGTGGCTGCCCGGCAAGATATGGCGCATTTTCGCCGCGCTGCCGCAGTATTTGTCGGGCCTTGTGCTGGTGTCCGCCATCGGGCTGACGGTGGCGCTGTGCCGGGCGTTCTATCTGTGGGGGCTGTCCCGCCGGCTGCGCGGCGGGCAGGCGCCGGTGCGCGGCGCGCGCCAACGCCGGCGCGGGCGCCGGCTGCAGGGGCTTCAGGCGATGGAGACCATGGTCTTGCTGCTTTTCGTCGCCGCCCTCTTTGCGCGCCGGGGCGTGCCGACCGCGCAGCCGCTGCCGGAATACACCGACCCTCTGCCCTTTGCCACGCTGGCCGACCTTGCCGGCGGCGGCACGGTGGAATGGGAGCCGGAAGACCGATACATCCACAACACGGTCACGGTCAGCCATACCCTGACAGCGCCCGCCGTCTATGAGCTTGAGCAGCACGCCGCCGTCCGGCAGGAGGGCCAGCCGGTGCTGAGCGGCGGGCTCTATGTGGATTACTATGAGACGCGCTGGGAATGGCTGGCCAAGGGCGTCGCGCGCGACCTGAGAGCTGATTGGCTGCAGGGGGAGCATGCCGAGCGGCTGCTCCTGCCCGGCATCGACGAGACTTGGCTGACGCCGGGGCCCTACCGGCAGCTGCTGCTGCGCCGCGGCTGCCGGGTGATGAGCGTGACCTTCTTTACCGCCGGTGAACAGGGCCCGACGATGGACGATGCCCTGCCGGTGTTTGTGGAGCGGTTTTTGGCGGGATAAAAGCGGCAGCATTCCGCCAGGCACGGCACAGGCCGCCTCGGGTCGGGGGCATGGCTTTAAGCCTGACGAAAAACAAATGGTTCTGTCCTTCGTACACCCGCGGTGTTCGCCGGAGCAGAGCCATTTGTTTTTCTGTTATAAAGTCCATGCGCCACATCCCCTCCCGGCGGCCCAGGGGCCTGCCGGGATCGGGGTCATTCGGTCTTCCAGTAATAGCAGCTGTAGGGTGCCAGCTCGCTGCCGCCGCTGAAATCATGCGGCTGGCCGGTGATGAGGTCGACGGCGCGGCCCGCGCCCGCATCAAAATGGGCCCAATACGGCTCCGGCGCGGCGTTGACGGCCACGAGCACGCGCTCGCCCCCGGCCTCGCGCTCGAAGATCAGCTGCCGCGGCTGCACGAGAATGCTGCGGTAGCCGCCCCGGCACAGCGCCAGGCTGCCCTTGCGCGCGGCGGCGAGGGCGGCGAGCCAGTCGGTCAGGGCGTTCCACTGCGGCGTTTCGACAGCCGGGCGCAGCGACGGGTCGCCGTCTCTTTTGTCGCCCTCCATCCCCCACTCACTGCCATAGTAGAGCGCCGGCACGCCCGGCATGCCGAACAAAAGACCGTAGAGCGGGCGCAGATGGTTTTTGTCGGCAAGCAGGGTGGCGATGCGCGATACATCGTGGTTATCGGCAAAGCTCAAAAGATGCCTGCCGGTGTACAGGCACCACGGCTGCGCGCCGAACTGGCGGTCAAGGCTGTAGGCGATCTCGTGCATGTTGGCCGAGTTGAAGCTGGAATAGAGGCCCTTGTAGCACTCATAATTCGTCACGCTGTGGCAGGCGGCATCGTTCATCCAGCGGTTGTAGTCGCCGTGCAGCGTCTCACCCAGCAGCCAGAACTCCGGCTTGACGGCATCGGCCAGACCGCGCAGATCCGCCAGAAAGCCCGCATCCAGGCAGTAGGCGACGTCAAGGCGCAGCCCGTCGATGCCATAGTCCCGCACCCAGGCGCGCACGGCGTCAAAGAGATGGGCCTTGACGGCGGGGTTTTGCAGGTCAAGCTTGACGAGGTCGTACACGCCCTCCCAGCCCTCGTACCAGAAGCCGTCGCCAAACGGGCTGTCCCCGTCAAAGCCGATGTGGAACCAATCGCGGTATTCACTGTCCCATTTGTGCGCCTGCACGTCCCGGAACGCCCAGAAGCCGCGGCCAACGTGGTTGAACACGGCGTCAAGGATCACGCGGATGCCGGCGGCGTGCAGCGCATCGCACAGGCTCTTGAGGTCGTCGTCCGTGCCAAGGCGGCGGTCGACGGTGAAATAGTCGCGCGTGTCGTAGCCGTGGGCGTCGCTCTCAAACAGCGGGTTGAGCAGCACGCAGCCGACGCCGAGCCGCCGCAGGTGCGGCACCCACGTTTGCAGGCGGGCAAGGCGGTGCACGGGCTGTGCATCCGGCCCGGGGTTTTGCAGCGGCGCGCCGCAGGCGCCCAGGGGGTAGATCTGGTAGACGACGGTATCTTCAAACCACATGTTTTGCAAAAGCTCCTTTTCGTTTTAAAGAAAGCGCCGGATATGGCGGCGCAGCCGGGCATGGTACACGCGCGTGAACAGGCCCAGCGCGATGTCCAAAAACAAAAACGCCATGTTGCCCACGCCCAGCAGCGCCGCGAGCAGGACGGGGCCGGTATCGGCAAATTCCTCGAGCAGCGCTGGGCTGGCAAAGAGGGTCAGCAGCAGCGCATACATGGCGAGCGTGGCGGCGTTGAAGCAGCCGAATTTGAGCGCCCACCGCAGCGCCGCGGGCCGCACGCGCGCGAGCGCCGTGCGCAGCACGGGGTAGTACCCCAGCACCAGCGCGTAGAAGAGCGCGAGCTCCTTGTCGGGCAGGAGCAGCACGGCCAGGGCGGCGGTGCCGGCATAGAGCAGCAGCGCCGTTTTGGGGCCGTATTCCTCCCCCGCCGGGATGAGCAGAAAACAGGCCAGCATCGGCGCCGCATAGGTGCCGATGCCGATCGCATTGCCGAGCATGAGGATCGCCACCGACAGGGCGCACAGCACCCCGCACAGCGCGACGCGTTTGCTTTGGCGGCCCGTATTCGCCGGCACGGCCCTCACCCCCGAACGCGTACCATTATACGCCATTCGGGGGCGTTTGGCAACCTTACGCGGCGGCCTTTTCGGGCTGCGGCGCGCTCTGCCGCGCGTGCATGGCCTCGACGGTCAGGAATTCATAGCCGTTTTCGCGGAACCAGGCGATGATGTCCGGCAGGGCCTTGACCGTCTCGGAGGTGTTCTTTGTGTCGTGCATGAGCACCACGCAGGTATCGCGGCCCTCGGCGTCGTGTTGGATGTTCGCAAGGATCTGCGCGGCGTCGGGGTGGCTGCGGGTGGCGTCCTCGGCGCAGACGTTCCAGTCGATCCACTCGTAGCCTTTTTCGGCGCAGTCCGCCTTGAGCGTTTTCATGATGTTGCTGCCGCCGTATTTGTGGCTGACGGTGTTGGTGCTGCCGCCGGGGAAGCGCAGCCAATGGATGGCGCTGACATCGACGTAGGGCTCGAGCGCCCTGCGCAGCTCCTTGATGTCGAGCCAGAACGCGCTGGCGCTGGCATAGATTTTTTTGTAGTCATGGCTGGCGCTGTGCAGCGCGATCTGGTGGCCGGCGGCGGCGATGTCGGCGATCTTGTCCATATAGTCGGCGTTGACGCCCTGCGCCGTGACGAAGAACGTGGCCGGCACGCCCTCCTTTTGCAAGATCTCGAGGATGGGCGCGGTGTTTTTGCTGGGGCCGTCGTCAAAGGTCAGGCAGACGACCTTTTGTGCCGGCGCCTCCCGCGCGGCGCCGTCCACGGCGCGGGCGGCGAACACATCGTTGGGCACGGCGGCGTCGGTGTGGGCATCGCGCGACGCAAAAAACGCCTGCCCCAGCCAGAATGCCGCCGCGCAGAGCACGAGCAGCAAAAAACAC
>CANRBN010000142.1 GCA_947628865.1 uncultured Gemmiger sp. | reverse complement strand
TTTTGGCAGGCGGCGGGCATGGCCCGCCGTGCGCAAAACCCCTCTTTTGCAGCGTGTCGAGTTTCTCGACACGCTGAGCCGCCGCGTGGCGGCGGTCAGTCGGTTTCAAGATCAAAGCAGGCGCGGTGCTGTACATGGGGGCGCACCGCGCCGTTCGCCACGGCCAGATGCGCCGGGTGCCCGGCGTAGGCGGCCAGCGCCGCAGCGTCGGTGAACACGGCGTCCAGCATGGCGTCGGCGTTTTTGCTCGTGGAAAGGCCCGCCGTGTACACGCGCAGCGACACGAGCCCCGGAACGACGCCCACCAACGCCTCCAGCCCCCGCCGGATGTCGGCCTTGACGGCGGCTTTCTTTTCCGGGGAATAGTCCTCCTTGAGCTGCCAGAGGATCACATGGCGTACCATCGGCCCGGCCCCCTTACCCCTGCGCCCAGATGGGATCCTTGAGCACCCATTCGCCCAGGTCGTTCTTCTCAAACAGGTCGCGATCATAGAACCTGTCGAGGATGGCCCAGAACTCGCTCTCGGTATAGCCGCAGAAATCACAGAAATCCCGCACGCACAGCGGATCCAGCTTGCCGTCCCGCGCCTTGATGATGGGCAGCGCTTCCTCGCGCGTCATCAGGCCGTAGCGGATGTAGCGGGCGGTGTAGTCGGTGGCGGCGGCGTGGCCGAATTTCGGGTATTTGAGCCAGGAATGCACGAGATACGCGCGCGAATCGATCTGGTCAAAGTTCTCGGCGTGGTGGGTGCGGTCCCACTCATGCGTGAGGTCGTGGAAGCCGCGGCTCTTCGCGAACTGGTAGTTGGCGTAGCTGTTCCACGGCACAAAGTAGCTCATGTAGAACGGGTCGAGCCGGGCCAGCTCCTCGGCGCTCGGAGCCAGCGTGAGCGAGAGGTCGCTCTCGGTCACGCCGTCGCCCAAAAGCTCCTCCATCGGCATGCCGACGGCCACGCCGTTCTCGATCTGGCCGCGGGCGGAGTAGGATTCCTCGTCGGCGTTGCCGCCGTACTCAAAGCTGACGTTCTCGCCGTAGCACAGCAGCGGGGTGTTGAACTTGAGCGCCATGTGCAGCGGGAAGGTGTAGATGAGCCGGTCGACGTACCAGGTCGGCTTGCCGTACTTTTCAAAGAATTTGCGCATCAGCACCTTCTGCACCCTGATGTTGGGCTTGCAGCTGATGATGGTGCAGCCGAAGGTCTCGCTCAGGTTTTTCAGGTTGTGCACGCCCGCCTCGGTCATGGGGAAATTGTCCTCCACGCTGAAGAGGATGGGGTTCATGTGCATGACTTCCTTGAGCATATGCACCTGGAAATGGCTGTCCTTGCCGCCCGAGACGGCGACGGCGCAGTCATACCCGCCGGGGCCGTTGCAGCCACGGTATTTGTCACACAGGGCCTCGAACTCCTGGAAGCGGGCGTCCCAGTCGATGGCTTTGCGGCTCTCGTAATGCCGGCAGGCGCTGCACACGCCCTCGGCGTCAAAGGTGATGCCGGGGCGGGTATCGGGCATCGTGCATTTTTTGCAGTAACGCATGTTGGAGCTCTCCTTTGCTGTCGGTCGCGCCGCGGCGGCGCTTTCTGAACACACCAACATCTTACCGCATTTGCGCCCGGCGTGCAAGGGGCGCGCCGCAAAAAGCACGGCGCCGCGCCCGCCCGCGGTAAATTTTCTTCTTTTGGCGGGAACGCTTGCATTTTGCCGCAAAATGTTGTATCTTAAGAGCAGTATACATTATACAAATCGTACTTTTTACAAAATGGAGAGTCGATCATGAAAAAGAAACGCTTTTGCGCATTGCTCGCCGCCCTGGCGCTCGTGGTGGGCGTCAGCCTGCCGGCGCTGCCGCCCCTGGGCCTGTCCACGGCGGCGGGAGCCATCCCGCCCCGGGGCGAGGAGGAGCGCTACTTTGGCAGACAGCTCACCGCGGCCAAGGCGCTGGGGGCGGAATCCCGCGCGTTTTACGATGCGCTGCTCGCCATGCTGGACGGCGGCGCGCTGCTGTCCGGCGCCGACCAGCCGGTGCCGCTGAGCGAAGAACAGGTGCGGGCCTATCTTGCGGGCGAGAGCAACCTCGGCCACGCGCTGACCAACGCGCGCGACGCGTTCTATCTCGATTATCCCGACCTCTTTTACCTCAACTTCAACAACTTTGCGCTGCGCGCCGCCCGCGACGCGGACGGCCAGGCCCGCGTCTACATCACGCCGGGCACCCGCGGCACCGGCTACCTGCTGGACGGCATCACCGCCGACATGGTGCCGGCGCTGGTGCAAAGCTATGACGCCGCGCTGGACGGGCTCGTGCAGGCGGGCCGCGACGCCGTGCCGACCGGGGCCGGGAACAGCCAGGAGGCCGCCGCGGTGCGCGCCGTGCACGACAGGCTGACCGAGACCCTCACCTACAAGCTCGACAATGAATGCAGGGCGGAAAGCCTGCCCTATCTGCGCACGGCCTACGGCATCGTGACCGGCGAGGGCGTGTGCGAGGCCTATTCCCGCGCGTTCAAATCGGCGATGGACACCCTCGGCATCCCCTGTGTGCTCGTCGAGGGCGCGTTCCGCCATTCAGCCGAGCGCGTCGAGGCGCACATGTGGGCCCTTGTGCAGGTGGAGGGCGCCTGGTACGGCGTCGACGTGACGATGGACGACCCCGACGAGCCCATCGTGGACGCGTACGGCAGACAGACCGACAGGACCGCCTATGACGACTATCTGCTCGCCGGCGAGGTGACGATGAGCGCCCGGCACGCGGCCAGCAATACGATGTCGGCCGCGAACTATGAGTTCGAGTACCCGGCGCTGACCCAGAACGATCATTCGGTCGTCACGATGCATGATTCCGGCGGGCTCAAGGTGCGGCTGGACACGACCGCCGACGACCTCGCGCAGGAGGGCGGCGACGGCAGCGGCACGTTCTATGTCAGCTACAACGGCATGAGCTACAGCAAAGCCGCGGAGCAGGGCTACTACATCCTCGCCCGCTTCATGAGCGTGAACACCGACGCCGACGTCGGCCACGAGCACTTTGAGGGCGACGGCGAGTGGAGCCAGAACGAGGATTGGGCGTACCTGTGCACCGAGCTGTACCCCACTATCCAGGGCCTGGAGACCGAGACCGAGACCCCGCTGCCCATGCCGCATGTGCGCTATGTGCAGTTTGCCGTGACCGACCGGGCCCCCGCCGACCCCCGGACCGCGACGAGCATCTACGATGCCACGACCTACCAGGGCGACCCGGCCCTGCTGCTGGCCAAGACCGACGTGCTGGAGAACCGCGGCGGCACCTATGTGGCCCCGCCCTACATCAAGCAGGCCTGGCCCACCCAGCAGAGCACGATGCTCATCGGCCATACCCCGTATGATATCCGGGTACAGCTGGACGAAAAGCTCGTCCTCGAGCCGGGCGCGGAGCTGGGCTATGATCTCAAGACCTACGCGTTCGTCAACGGCAAGCGGGAGGACTACGGCTCGGCGCAGCAGAACTGCACCGTCGGCCCCCTGCACCTGAGCGAGGACGGCACCGAGATCACATTCACGTTCCAGCCCAGCGAGAAGTGGGCGCACGATACCATCTTTTATGAGTTCAGCTTCACCGGCGTGGTGGGCGCGACGAGCGGCAAAAAGCCCAACAGCCTCGTGTATCTCGCCAGCCACCCCTGCTCCGCCTACGCCTACCAGAGCCAGGGCTTTGACTGGAACCTCTACGGCAAGCCGCAGCTGATGGACGATTTCGCCAACACCGACATCGAGACCGGCGGCTGGACGGTCAAGGGCGGCGAAGACGGCGAGACGCCGCTGGACGAGGAGACCCTCAAGCAGCTCAAGCACCGCATGACGCTCGTCGTCTCGGAGACGACGCCCGACCAGACCGCCGCCATGGAAAAAATGGCGGAGGAGAAAGCCGGCAGCGAGCCGCTCAAGACCGAGACCTACAGCATCAACCTGACCGTCTGCAGGAGCCAGATCGTCCGAACCGGGCAGTCGGTGCGCGTGATGCTGGGCTTCCCCGAGGGGTACGGCCCCGACGACGCCGGCGTGACGTTCAAGGCCTACCATTACACCGTGGACGAGCGCGGCAACATCACCGCCGTCGAGGAGATCCCCTGCATCGTCACGCCGCAGGGGCTGCTCGTGCTGTGCGATTCGTTCAGCCCGTTCAGCGTCTGCGCGCTCAAGGCCGATACGACCGGCGCCGCGCCGCAGAGCAGGCCGCTGGTCATTTCCACCAGCTGCGGCGGCGGCACCGTCGCCGTGGCCGGCGCGCAGGAGCTGCAAAAGGGCTCGGGCGTGTACACGCTCGAGCCGGGCGGGCTCTGTACCGTGACCATCGCCCCGCCGGACGGCCAGCAGATCAGCGCCGTCACGGTGGGCGGCCAGCCCGTCGAGGTGACCGACCGCGGCGGGATGGAGCTGACGCTGACGACCGAGCAGCTGCAGGCGCTCGGGAACGGCGTCCTGGATGTGCAGTTCGCGCCGGAGACCTGGATCAAGCACCATGCCGCCGACCTGGCCCCCGGCGACCCGACGCCCGCGCCCTCGCCGGAGCCCTCGCCGGAGCCGAGCCCCGAGCCGACCGAAAAACCGACGCCGGAGCCGACCACGGAGCCCACCGCCGAGCCCACCGTTGAGCCCACCGCCGCGCCCACCGCAGCGCCGACGGCGGAACCGACCGCCGCGCCCACCGCCGCGCCGACGGCGGCACCCACCGCCGCGCCGG
>CANRBN010000141.1 GCA_947628865.1 uncultured Gemmiger sp. | reverse complement strand
ATTTTGGCAGGCGGCGGGCATGGCCCGCCGTGCGCAAAACCCCTCTTTTGCAGCGTGTCGAGTTTCTCGACACGCTGAAACGCGCGGGGCGCGGTGTATTTTGGTGTGGGTGTGGTTTTACTCCGGCTTCGGCTCGCGGCCCATGAGGGCGGCGACGGCGTCGGTGGCGGTCAGGCGGCCGGCCAGGATCTCGCCCACCGCCTGCACGATGGGCATCTCGACGCCGCAGGTCTCCGCCAGGCGCAGCGCGGCGGGCAGGGCGTTGATGCCCTCGACCACCTGCCCGACCTCCCGCCTGGCCTGCTCGGCGCTCATCCCCTGCCCCATCAGCATGCCGGCGCGCAGGTTGCGGCTGTGCAGGCTCGTGCAGGTGACGATGAGGTCGCCGATGCCCGAAAGCCCCGCAAAGGTGGCGGGCCTGCAGCCCATGGCCAGGCCGAGGCGGGTGAGCTCGGCGCTGCCGCGGGTGATGAGCGCGGCCTGCGCATTGTCGCCGTAGCCGAGGCCGCGCGCCATGCCGACGGCCAGCGCCAGCACGTTTTTGACGGCGCCGCCCAGCTCCACGCCGCGGCGGTCGGGGTTCGTATACACGCGGAAATTGGGGCCGTTGAATGCCACCTGCACCGCCGCCGCGACGGCGCCGTCGGCACAGCCCGCGACGATGGCGGTGGGCAGGTCGCGCGCGACCTCCTCGGCGTGGGTGGGGCCGGAGAGCGCCGCCACCGTGCCGCCGCGGCCGGCGGCGGCAAGCTCCTGCTCGATGACCTCGGCCATCGTGAGCAGGGTGCCGTCCTCGACGCCCTTTGCGACATCGACGAGCAGCGCCCCGGCGCCGAGGTGCGGCGCCGCGGCGCGCGCCGTGCTGCGCACGAACACCGACGGCACGGCGAACACGACCATCCCGGCCCCCGCGCAGGCGGCAAGGTCGGGCTCGAGCGCGACGCTCTGCGGGAAGACCATGCCCGGCAGGTTGGGGTGGGCGTGGTCGGCGCGCAGGGCGTCGAGCTCCCGCGGCAGGGCGCTCCACAGCGTGACGGCATGGCCGTTGCGGCACAGCAGGCGCGCCAGCGCGGTGCCCCAGGTGCCGGCGCCAAGGACGGTAACAGTCATAAAAAATCCTCCTGTCGGGGGGAATATCCGGCGGGCGGCGGGCGCTCCGCTTTAAGAAGCGTCCGGCTGCTGGCCGTCGTGGGCGCGCCACCGGCATTCGCCCAGCTCCAGATGGGTAAAGGCCGCCCTGAACGAGGAATCCTCCGGGCTGCAGGCGTACACGCCGAAGCGTACCTCGCCCCCGCCCTCCCACAGGTGGCACACGCGCATCTGCGAAAAATGCACGCCGTCCGCCGAGCACTCGATGCAGAAATCGTCCTCGCGGCGGCTCAGGCGGTACCACATGGCCTTGATGCCGGCGTCGATGGCGGTGGTGGCCCAGTCGGAATAGCCATGGTTGGTGACGACGCTGCCCAGGTGCTGGAACCGCTCGTTCTCGTACTCGATGGAGCCCTTGAGCCAGTTCTCGCTGTCAAGGTAGACGACGACGCCGCACTGGTCAAAGCGATGCTTGCTCTCAAACTCGGTCTTGACGGTGAACGAAAAGAACTTTTCCGCCGTTTTCATCTGCAGGACCGGGGCGTTGTCGTTGCGGAAGTGGTAGTAGGTGCGCTGCCACAGGTCGGTGTGCGGCTTGGTGACGATCTCGATGCGCTCCGGCGTGATGCTGCACGCCGCGGGCTGGCGCGTCCATTCCAGGCGCGTGACGTCAAACATGGGAAAGCCCTCCTTGCAAAGGGGCGGCGCCGGGCGCGGCTGCCTGCCCCTTGGTATCGTGTACCTATCATACCAAAGCCCGCCGGGAATGTAAAGGCCGCAAAATGCCCGCAGACGCCGCCGAACGGTTGCGCCGGCGGCCAAAATGTGGTAGAATAAGCCCCGCGCAAGGAGGCATCCGTATCTTATGAGACAGACGATCACCCACCAACAGTTCGACGCGGAGCGCGCGCTGTACCACCTGCAGCACGCCGACGTGGCGGACTGCGTTTTCGCCGGCCCCGCGGACGGGGAATCGGTTTTGAAGGAGGCCCGCGATATCGGCGTGGCACGGTGCAGCTTTTCGCTGCGCTATCCGCTGTGGCATGTGGACGGGTTCACGCTCGCGGATTCGCAGATGGACACGCTGACCCGCGCCGCCATCTGGTACAGCCGGCACGGGCGCATCACCGGCAGCGTGCTGCACGGCATCAAGGCGGTGCGGGAATGCGCGGACATCGAGCTCGCCGGCTGTGACATCGAATCGCCGGAGTTCGGGTGGAAGAGCGACGGCATCACGCTGCGCGATACGCGGGTGGTGAGCGAGTACCTGTTTTTGGACAGCCGCGATATCCGCCTTGAAAACGTGCGCATGCAGGGCAAATATTCTTTCCAGTACGTCGAGGGGCTCACCGTCTCCGGCAGCGAGCTGGACACCAAGGACGCGTTCTGGCACAGCAAAAACGTCACGGTGCGCGACAGCGCCGTCCGCGGCGAGTATCTGGGCTGGTTCTCCGACGGGCTGACGCTCATCAACTGCCACATCGCCGGCACGCAGCCGCTGTGCTACTGCCAAAACCTCACGCTCATCAACTGCACGATGGAAAACTGCGACCTCGCGTTCGAATACTCCGACGTGCAGGCCGATGTGCGCGGGCACATCGACTCGGTCAAGAACCCGCGCGCGGGGCTCATCACGGCCGACAGCGTGGGCGAGGTCATCACCGGGGACGCGGTGATGGAATGCTCGGGGCGCGTCGCGCTGCGCGCGGCGCCGTAAAGCACTTGCAAAGCAGAAAAAACACCCGCCGCGGCTGCCCCTTTGGGCAGCCGCGGCGGGCTCTTCTTTGCATGGTACGGGCACGCCGTTCAGCAGTACATGCCGTTTTGCTGCATATAGTCCGAGAGCAGCTTGCCGTGGTGCTGCTCCTGCTGCTGGATGGCAGAAAGGCAATGGCGGGCATCCTCCTGCTTGAACTCAAACACCGCCGTGTTGTACACGCCGGAGACGTATTTCTCGGTGCCGAGCAGGTCAGCCAACAGGTAAGCATCGCTCTGCTTTTTGCCGCCGGTCACGCCGCTTTTCTGCGCCGGAGGCACGGTCTGCTGGCCCTGCTTTTTTTGCTTGGGGGCCGGGGTCTCGCCGGTCCTGAGCATTTGCGTAACGGTGTCATAGTGGCTTTGCTCGTGCTGCTCGATGGTGCCAAGCAGCTGCTTTAAGCCCGGGTCATACGCCTGCTCCGCGGCCTTATGGTATTTCTGCGCGCAGAGCTTTTCCTCGTTCCGGATGTCCTTGAGCAGCTTTTTCTCGTGCGGGGTGAATGCCATGGGGGTTTCCTCCTTACCTCTCAAACAAAATCTGCCGGGTACGCTGTTAGCATACCCGGCGAGCCGCGCGTTATTCCGCCTTGACTTTGTGCGTGCAAGAACGTATACTGTTTGCTGGACGTGCGGCGGGGCCTCCGCCGCGTGTGTCGTTTTGGGAGGGATGTTTGTATGCAAAAACCGCTCGCTCTGTTTCTGGCTGCCGCCCTGGCGGTAAGCCTTGCCGCCTGCGGCGGCTCTTCCGGCGCGGCAGACTCCGCGCCTGTCTCCGCGCCTGTCTCCGCGCCGGCGCCCACCGCCGCGCCGGTCTCCACGCCGGAGCCGACCCCCACGCCCGAGCCCACCGTGCCGCCGGTGGCCGGACAGGTGGCATACGATCAGGACGGCCTGACCGTCACCGTGCAGGATCTTGTGTTTTCCACCGGGTTTGAGCCCTCAACGCTTTCACTCACCTTTGCCAACAGCGGCACGGCCCCGGTGCAGGTACAGCTTGGGCATCTGGTGCTGAACCGCTATATGTTCGACAGCACTCTGGATGTGGAGGTCCCCGCCGGACAGACCGTGGACGGGGAGATCCCGATCAGCTCGCTGGCGCTGTACCAGAACGGTCTTCCCTCGGCGGCCGATGTGGCGTTTTCCCTGCTGCTGACGGTCGACGGCACCACCACCGAGACGGAGCTGTATCATCTGGCCGTTCCGGACGGGTATGAGCGTACCGCGGCGAATCTGAGCGGAGCTGTTGTATACCGCGGCGATTCTCTGCTGGCGGCCTGCTCCTTTTACGATATCAAGAACGCGTTTTTGGAGATCAGTTTGCAAAACACCGGGGATCGGCTGCTGACCGTATCGCTGCAGAGCCTGAAGCTGGCCGGCTCCGCGGCCAACGCGAGCTTTACGCAGGATATCCTGCCCGATACCGTTGCGCGGGTATTCCCCTATGTCAGCGAGTATGACGGTTCGATGGAAGAGCTGGACGACCTGGCGGCGCAGGGCGCGCCCCTGCCCGTCGAGATGGAGCTGCTGATCACCGATACCGCCACCGGCGAAACGGTCGCCGAGAGCGGGCCGCTCACCTTCGAAGTGACTTTTTGACGCGGCAGCGCGCCATAAGCTCTTTCCGCCATCTCTTGACAGGAACCTCCTGTGTTCAAAGCTTGTGGTCGACAGTCTGCGCCGCCCGCGCCGGATGCGTTCCGGCGCGGGCGGCGCTGTTTTTTTTCGTCTACGCGATGGGCTCGAGCCGCACCCGGTCAAGCAGGGCCTCGACGGCGGCGCGCGGCGGCGGCTGGGTGCCGGGGCGCTCGCAGGCCGCCGCGGCGGCGGCCACGGCGAGGCGGAGGGTATCCTCCTCCCTCTCGCCCCGCTCGGCGCCAAGGGCCAGCGCGGCGACCATGGTATCGCCGGCGCCGACGGCGGAC
>CANRBN010000140.1 GCA_947628865.1 uncultured Gemmiger sp. | reverse complement strand
CAGATGCCCGCGGCCCGGAAAAGCGCAGGGGGACAGCGCGTTCGCCTTGTGAGAAAGCCCACGTCCCGCCGGCGGCGGATCCGTCCGGTGGACGGTTCGCCAGGGCGCGGGAGATTCCCGTACGGTTCGATCGAAGAACCGGGAATCGAACAGCCCGTGCCGCCCGCCCCTCGCCCGAAAACCGCGCTGTGTCTATTGAAAAGACAGCGGCGGTGTTGTATAATATTTCCATACCGCACGACACACCAATCCGGAAAAGAGGTGCGCGCATGAAGTTCCATCCCGTATACGTTTCCTCGGTCACGGCCTGCTTTGAGCTGGAGGGCACGTCCCCCTACTACGCCGCAGCGCCCTTCGACGTCGCGCTGGACGGCGAGACGGTGCTCACCGGCGTCAAGACCAACGTGTTCTCGCTGTTCGATCTGCAGCCCGGCACCAGGCACAAGGTCTCCATCGGCAGGGACAGCGTCACCGTCACCACCAAAACCGAGACGGCCTGCCTGTCGGTGCGGGATTTCGGCGCCGAGGGCGACGTGCTGCACGACGATACCGTCGCCATCCAGGCCGCCATCGACGCCTGCCCCGAGGGCGGGCGCGTCAAGGTGCCGGCGGGCACCTACCGCATCCGGCCCATCGTGCTGCGCAGCCACATCACGCTGGAGCTGCGCAAGGGCGCCGTGCTGCGCGGCGACACGCATGAGGCCAACTACCCCGTGCTGCCCGGCGACGTGCGCGACGCGCACACCGGGCAGAAGATCATGGTCGCCATCTGGGAGGGCGAGGCCCGCCCCTGCCACCAGAGCCTGCTCAGCGCCACCCACGCGCACGATGTCGCGGTGGTCGGGCAGGGCGTCATCGACGGCAACGCCCTCAACTCGACCTGGTGGGAGAACGTCAAGGAGCGCACCATCGGCCGCCCGCGCCTCGTGTTTTTGAACCAGTGCGAGGACGTCACGTTCCACGGCATCACGGGGCGCAATTCCGCCTCGTGGCATTTCCACCCGTTCTTCTCCAGGCACATCGGCTTCTACGACACCGCCGTCGACGCCCCCAAGGACAGCCCCAACACCGACGGCACCGACCCCGAATGCTGTGACGACGTGCGCTACATCGGCATGCGCTTCTCGGTCGGCGACGACGCCATCGCCATCAAGAGCGGCAAGATGTACATCGGCATGAAGTACAAGACCCCCGCCTCCAACACGCTCATCCGCAACTGCCTGATGGAGTACGCCCACGGCGCCATCGTGCTGGGCAGCGAGATGTCCGGCGGCATCCGGGATCTGAACGTCAGCCAGTGCCTGTTCCGCCACACCGACCGCGGCGTGCGCGTCAAGAGCCGGCGCGGGCGCGGCAAGTACGCCGTCATCGACGGGGTCGAGTTCTCGAACATCCGCATGGACAACGTCATGGTGCCGCTGGTCGTCAACATGTATTATTTCTGTGACCCCGACGGCCACACCGAGTTCGTCTCCAGCAAGAAAAAGCAGCCCGTGGACGATACCACCCCCTACCTCGGCGCGTTCACGTTCCGCGATATGCAGTGCACCGACTGCGAGTGGGCCGCCGGCTACTTCTACGGCCTGCCGGAGCAGCCCATCGGCTCGGTCACCATCGAGAACGTCGACTTTACCTTTAAGGAGGATGCCGGGGCGGGCGTGCCCGCCATGATGGAGGACTGCCCGGAAATGTGCAAGGCGGGGCTCTATTTCAACTGTGTGAAAGGCATCACGCTCAAAAACGTGACGATGGCAGGCAATACCGGCGACAAGATCATCACAGAAAACGTGGAAGAGGTGACGCAGCAATGAATACCATCGAACGCTATGTCGAACGCATCATGACCGGCTCTACGCCGGACAAGCCCCTTTGGAACATCGAAAAGATCGGCGAGGGCAAGATCAACGGCTGGAACTACATCGACGGCTGCATGATGATCGCCCTGCTCAACCTGCACAAGATCACCGGCGAGGACCGCTATTACGACTTTGCCGAGCATTTCTTGGACTATTACGTCCACGAGGACGGCTCCATCCTCGGCTTTAAGGAGGAGGACTACAACCTCGACAACCTCTGCGAAGGGCGCCCGCTGTTCGATGTATGGCACAAAAGCGGCAAGGAGAAATACCGCAAAGCCATCGAGACGCTGCACGGGCAGATCCTGCGCCAGCCGCGCACGCCGCAGGGCAATTTCTGGCACAAGGCCATCTACCCCAACCAGGTCTGGCTGGACGGGCTGTACATGGCGCAGGTGTTCTACACCAAATACACCACCGAGTTTGAGGACTGCGCCGGCTACAAGGACATCCTGCGCCAGTTCCGCAACGTGCACGAGCATATGCGCGACGCGGACAGCGGCCTCTACCGCCACGGCTACGATGCCTCCGGCAAGGCGTTCTGGGCCGGGCCGGACGGACGCAGCAGGAACCCCTGGCTGCGCAGCCTCGGCTGGTTCGCGGCGGCGCTCATCGACGTGACGGCCGAGCTCGCGCCCGGGCACGACGATTTCCGCGCCGAGATGACCGCCATCGCCATCGAGCTGGCCAAGGCGCTGCTGCCCTGCATCGACCGCGACAGCGGCATGCTCTGGCAGGTGCCCACCGAGATCGGGCGCGAGGGCAACTACCCCGAGACCTCGGGCTCCGCGATGATCGCCTATTTCTTCCTCAAGGGCGCGCGCCTCGGCATGCTGGACCGCATCTACGGCTCCATCGGCGCGGGCATCCTCCAGGCCATCTGTGACCGCTACCTGACCGAGACCGACGGCAAGCTCAACCTCGGCGGCATCTGCCTGGTGGCGGGCCTCGGCCCCGAGAACAACCGCCGCCGCGACGGCAGCTACGAGTACTATATCTCGGAGCCGGTCGTGGAGAACGACGCCAAGGGCCTGGCCCCGTTCCTGATGGCCTACACCGAGCTGCTGCTCGCCGGCGACAACCTCGAGCTGTAACCGCGTATCATCCCCGCAAAAGGCCGGAGCGCTCCGGCCTTTTGCCTGCGGCGGGCTTTGCGGGCCCGCCTACCAGCGAGGCATTTTCCCATGGCAGGCTTTTCCCGAAAAGACGATGCGTTCCGCGGCTATGCGCTGAACGCGCCGCCGCTGCGCGTGCTGCTCACCAGCTGCATGCCGCTGGCGCTGTATCAGGTGCTGCAGGCGGTGTTCAAGATCCTCGACGCCGTGATGGCCGCGCACGTCGGCGCCGAGGAGGTGTCGGCGGTGTCCTGCCTGAGCCAGATCACGCTGATGATCACGGCCCTGGGCACCGGGCTCGCCGTCGGCGGCAGCATCAAGATCAGCGAGGCCTACGGCAAGGGCGACGACGCGCTCGTGCGCAAGCATGTGGCGAACGTCTACGCCATGGCCATTCTGGTCAGCGCCGTGGTGGCCGTGGTGCTCATCCCCTTTGCGGTGCCGTTTTTGCGGCTGCTGCGCACCTCCGAGGAGCTCATCGCCATCTCGACCGGCTACTTCCGCGTCGAGGTGCTGACGCTCGTGCTCAACTTTTTCAACACCGTCTACATCGCCGTCGAGCGCAGCCGCGGCCACGCGCAGAAGATCCTGTGGCTCAATCTGGCGATGGTGCTCATCAAGCTGGGCCTGTCGGCGCTGTTCGTCTACGGGCTCGGGCAGGGCCTTGTGATGATCGCCGTGGCCACGCTCATCGGGCAGGTGGCGATGACCGCATACATCCTCGTCTCGATGGCGCGGGACGAGGGGGCGTTCCGCTTCTCGCCCAAAAACATCGACCTGTGCGCCGGCGCGGTGCTGCCCGTCGTCGACCTCTCCTGCCCCGTCGCGGCGGAAAAGATGCTCTTTGCCGGCGGCAAGGTCATCGTCAACGCCATGTCGGGGCTGTACGGCGCGCTCACGGTGGGGGCGCTGGGCATCTCCAACAACATCGGCGGGCTCACCACCAACTGGCACATGGGCCTGACCGACGGCGCCGCCCCGCTCATCAGCCAGAACCGCGGCGCCGGGCGCTACCGCCGCACCTTACAGCTCTACTACCGGCTGCTGGCCGTCGATATCCTCATCGGCGTCATCGGCATCGCCGTCGTGTCGGCCACGCTGCCGCTGCTGGCCGACCTGTTTGCCCAATCCCGCACCGACTACAACGCCGAGTTCCGCGATATGATCGTCTCCATCCACCAGTGGGAGATGCTCGGCTATGTGACGCTGGGCGTCAACTCGGCCACCATCGCGCTGCTCATGGGCTACGGCTACACCAAGCGCACGATGGTGCTGAACGTCATGCGGGTGTTCCTCTACCGCGTGCCGGTGCTGTGGGCGTTCCAGCGGTTCACGCAGCTGGGCGCCGAGGCCGTCGGCCTGACGATGATGATCAGCAACATCGCCACCGGCGTCACCGCCGTCGCCATGGCCGTGCCGGTCGTGCGCGGCATCCGGCGCCTGGCAAGGGAAGAGGAGCGCGCGGGCGCCGCCCGCGCCCCGGCGCCGGGCGGAAAGGCGGGGCAGGCATGACCCAGACCCAGCGCCGGCGGCTGCTCATCCGCGCCCTGCTGGCGGAGCTGCCGCCCGAATACAGGGCCGACCCGCTCCCCGCGCACGGCGCCGAGCAGGAAAAGCGCCTCCTGCGCGCCCTGCTCAACCGGCGCCCGCCGGCGCCCGTGAGCGAAGAGTTCCTCGCCGTGCAGGACGCCTACCTGGCCGGCGAGCTCGCCGCCCGCGGCGTCACCGACCTTGACGATCTCACGCCCGCCGAGCCGGGGCTCTACCTCTGGCAGGGGGACATCACCACCCTGCGCGTGGATGCCATCGTCAACGCCGCCAACAGCGGCATGACCGGCTGCTACATCCCCAACCACCGCTGCATCGACAACTGCATCCACACCTTTGCCGGCGTGCAGCTGCGCCTG
>CANRBN010000139.1 GCA_947628865.1 uncultured Gemmiger sp. | reverse complement strand
GTCCCGCCCAGCCACAACATGGTCATCTACGCCACCACGGCCGGCGGCATCAGCGTCGGCAGCCTGTTCCTGGCCGGCTACCTGCCGGGCGCGCTGCTGGCCATCAGCCTGATGATCGGCTCCTACATCATCTCGGTCAAGCGCAACTATCCCAAGGGCGAGAAATTCCGCATCGGCACCTTCCTGAAGCAGCTGTCGGTCTCGTTCTGGGCGCTGGCCGCCATCATCATCGTTGTGGTCGGCGTCGTGGGCGGCGCCTTCACGGCCACCGAGTCGGCAGCCATCGCGGTGCTCTACTCGTTGTTCGTATCGGTGTTCGTGTACAAGGGCCTTGACTGGAAGGGCGTCTGGCGCAGCCTTGAGGAGTGCGTCAACACGCTCGCCATCGTGCTGATCCTCATCTCCACCTCCGGCGCATTCGGCTACTGCCTGACCCTGCTCCACGTGCCGGATCTGGCCGCCAACGCCATCACCGGCCTGACCCACAACCCCATCATCATCGCGCTGCTGCTCGATGCCATCATTCTGGTGCTCGGCTGCATCATGGACATGGCCCCCATCATTTTGATCGCCACGCCCATCCTGCTGCCCATCGCCACCAGCATCGGCATCGATCCCATCCAGTTCGGCATCATCGTGGTCTTGAACTGCGGCATCGGCCTGCTCACCCCGCCGGTCGGCGCGGTGCTGTTCATCGGCTCCGCCATCGCCAAGCGCCCGATGGAAAAGGTCGTCAAGGCGACGCTGCCGTTCTATGCCTGCATGGTCATCGCGCTGCTGCTGCTGACCTTCGTGCCGGACATCAGCCTGGCCATCCCCAAGCTGCTGGGCCACTACGTCAGCCCGATCCAAAACCCGCTGGGGCCGGTCTTCCTGTGATCGTGCAGAAAACCGTCTGAATTCCTCCTACGAGCAGTGACGGTCGCCCGGTGGATGCCCACCATCGGGCGACCGTCACGCGCCGCTGTGAAACGAGGGCTTTGCCATGGAAAAACAACACAAGGGCGCGCGGTGGGTGCCGCACGCCGACATCGGCCCCGAGCAGACCGCGCCCGGCGTACAGCGGCGTGTGCTTGCCTACAGCACCGACGCCATGTGTGTGGAGAACATCTTTGAGGCCGGCGGCGTCGGCGCCATGCACAGCCACCCGCACACGCAGATCAGCTATGTGGTGTCGGGCCGGTTCCGCTTCACCATCGGGGACGAAACGCGCGAGGTCGGCCCCGGCGATACGCTGCTCAAGGAGCACGGCGTGCCGCACGGCTGCACCTGCCTTGAGGGCGGGGTGCTGCTCGATTTCTTTACCCCCATGCGGGAGGATTTTGTCTGAATGGTCATGAAAGAGTTTTCATTTGTCCATTCTCCGCCCATGCGGGAATCGTTGAGCGCGCTCCCGCTTGCCCCTTACAAAAGAAAGGATCTTTCAGCGTTGTCCGCACAGCGGCCCGGTCGATCTGTCCTGAAAATCTTGCGGGCCCCGGCCATGAAAGTTTCATGGCCGGGGCCCGCAAGGCATGCCGTTCAGGCGAAAGGCCCGGTAAAGGTCCAGGTGCCGGGCCGCAGGGTGTGCACGGCGCCGCCGGGCAGGCGGAGCTCGGCGGTAGCATTGGCCGGCACGGTGACGGTATAGCGCACGCCGCCGTCCGCGGCGTACTCCCAGCCGCTCTCGACCTCGCCCAGGGGCGAGCGGTAGCGCGCCCTGGCGCGGCCCAGCAGCGGGTGCGGCTGCGGGGCGATGGTGACGGTATCGCCCTCGACGCGGATGCCGCAGACGCCGGCGAACAGCCAGCCGCAGACGGCGCCCTTGGAATAGTGGTTGAGCGAGGCCTTGACCTCGCCTTTTTCGTTGACGCCGTCCCATTCCTCCCAGATCGTGGTGGCGCCGTGCCTGACCTCATAGAGCCAGCTCGGCAGCGTGTCCTGCAAGAGCAGGCGGTAGGCCGTCTCGGTGTAGCCGTACTTTGCGAGCACCGGGCAGAGGGCCGGGGTGGATAGGAAGCCGGTGTTGAGGTGGTAGCCGCAGCGCACGACCAGATCGTTCAAATCGGCCGCCGCCCGCCGCTTTTCGGCCTCGCTCAAGAGGTCAAAGTCGATGGCGCGCACATACTCGGCCTGCCGGTCGGAGTCGATCCTGCCGTCCCGCGCCGCCAGCCAGTGGAAGGCGTTTTTGGCTCCGGTCGCGGTCTTTTGGTAGTGCGCGGCGGCGTCCGGGTCACCCATGATCCCGGAGATCCGCGCCAGCAGCGCGCCGGAATGGGCATAGTAGGCTGTGGCGACCTTGGGCTGCGGCTTGCCCATGCCGCCGACCGCATCGACGTCCGGCTCGCACCACTCGCCGTAGTCGGTGCCGGTGGTGATGGCGTATTCTTCATACGGGTTCGCTTCGCTTGCGCTTGGCGGGGCAAACTTTTTCATCATCTCGTCGAGCGCCTGCGGCGGCAGGCTCTTGAGCATGGCGCGGTACTGCTCGGGGATGGCGTTCAGATCCGGCGGCGCGGCGCTCTGCTTCTGCCCGGCCCGGCCTTCAAGATACGCGTACCAGCGGCGCATCATGTCGTAATTCTCGGCCAGAAAGCGCTCGTCGCCGGTGCGGCGGTAGAGCGCCCACGGCACGAGGATCGCGGCGTCGCCCCAGCCGACGGAGCCGGCCAGCAGCTCGGTGGTAAAGGTGGGGCGGTTGTTTTTGGGCGCGATGTTGGCGACCTTGCCGTCCGGGTACTGGTTGAGGCGGCACTCGCCCAGCCATTTGCGGACGACGGGCGCGCAGTCGGCGAGATACAGCCCCGCCTCGGCAAACACGCCCATGTCCCCCGTCCAGGCCGCGCGCTCGCGCGTCGGGCAGTCGGTGGGCACATCGCAGAAGTTCGATCTCATGCTCCACAGCGTGTTCTCGACGAGCTTTTCCACCTCCGGCACGCCGCATTCGAACCAGCCCAGCCGTTCCATGTCGGAATAGACGGCGATGGCCGTGAACCGCGCGCCGGTCAGGTCGATGCCGGTCTCGATCTTCGCATAGCGGAAGCCCCAGATGGAGAACTTGGTCTTGTATTCATTGCGGCCCTCCTTGCAGGTGTAGACGACCTGCTGGCGGGTGCCGCCCTCCTTGTGGCGCTTGCGATCCTGGAAATTCTCCTGCGTGAAGTTGCCGTGTTCGTCCAAGGTCTCGCCGCAGGTCAGCGTGAGCCGATCGCCGGCGTGGGCGGTCAATGTGAACTCGATGTAGCCGGCCATGTTCTGCCCGAAATCCAGCACCCGCTCGCCGTTGGGGGTCGTCAGCAGCGTGCCGGCAAAGCGCTCGTGCTCGGTGACCGGCACACAGTCGGCGGCGCAGAGGTTTTCGGTGCCGAAATCCTCGACCTTGACGCCGTGCCAGTGGGCCGTCTCCAGCCCTGCGAGGCGCGCGTCGATGACCTCGCCCTGCTGCATGTCGTTTTCGCGGATGGGCCCGTCCTGCGTGGCCTGCCAGCTCGCGTCCGAAAGGCAGACGGGCTTGCCGTCCGCCTCCAGCTGGAGCCAGAGGGCGACGTCCTCACCGTACAAATTGCGGTCGCCGTCGACGCCGGAGCAGCTGCGGTACCAGCCGTCGCCCAAGGTGACCTCGGCGGTGTTCTCGCCGGGGCGCAGCAGCGGCGTCACGTCGTATGTCTGCACCGGCAGGCGCTTGTCGTAGCTGGCGCAGCCGGGCGCGAGCACGAAATCGCCGACGCGCCGCCCGTTGAGCGTGGCTTCATAGAGGCCGTGGCAGGTGATATAGAGCCGCGCCGACGTGAACCCCTCCGGCACGGCAAAAGATTTGCGCAGGATGCTGGCCGGCTTGTGCGCGGCAGGGTCACAGGTCAGCTCGGGGTTTATCCACTGTGCCAGATAGTCGCTTTGCTCGAGCAGGCCCATCTCAAAAACCGCGTCCTCGCTCCAGGGGCCCACGGCGCCGGTCTCGTCCCACAGGCGCACGCGCCACCGTACGCGGTCGCGGCTGTGCAGCGGCGCGCCGAGCTCGGCGTGCATGGCGCTGCCTTGCACCGCGCCGCTCGACCAGACCGTTTTGCCGCCGCAGACGGCCTCGACCTCATACGCCGTCTGGCGCGCGCCGCCGGCGCACAGCCAGGAAAGCCGCGGGCGGGCGATGCCGATGCCGCAGGGATCCTTCATGTACTCGGTTTTTAATTCGATCGCTCTCATGGCCGAACCCCCTTGTCAAATTCAAAAATGCGCGTTCAGCCATTTGGCGCTGAGCTCGGCGCTCCTGAGGGCCGATCTCTCCGCCCAGTTGCGGTGGCTTTCGAGGATCACGGCGTCGATGCCGTTCGCCTTGGCGAGCTCGGCGAGGCCCTCGAGGTCCATGTTGCCGGTGCCGAGCTCCATGCTGTCGGACTTTAAAATGGGCGTCATGGCGGGGCCGGTTTGCCTTGTGCCGCGGTCGTTGATGTGCCAGAGCTTCATGCGCGAGCCGAGGCGCCGCATCATCGCCTTGGCGTCGCCGCCGCCCTCGGTGTACCAGTAGCTGTCGAACTCAAAATTGCAGGCGGCGGGGTCGGTCTCGTTGATCAAAATGTCCCAGGCGCGGGTGTCGCCGCCCGTGCGCAGCTGCTCGCAGTTGTGGTTGTGGTAGAACAGGCGCACGCCGTGTTTGGCAAGGCCCTCCCCCGCCCTGTTGAGCTGCGCCGCCAGCTCCCTGACGGCGGCGGCATCGCTGTAGGCAAAGCGGTACATGCCGGTGATGACGACGGTATCGGTGCCGTACACCTTGGCTTCCTCCAGCACGGCTGCGGGGTCGCGCTCGAGGCTGCCGAGGTCGTAATGCAAACTGACCACCGAGAGGCCGCTCTCCTTGACGAGCGCCGGCCAGTCCAGCTTGCCGCCGCTGCCGGTGGGCATGCCGGCGGCCTTGGTCATCAGGCGCACCATCAGCCCGGTCGGGTGGGTCATAAAGGCG
>CANRBN010000138.1 GCA_947628865.1 uncultured Gemmiger sp. | reverse complement strand
GCGGTGGACACGATGGAGTAGAACAGCGCGTTGCGGAAGCCGATCCAGATCTGGGCGTTGGTCATGACGCGCTCATAGGCGGTCAGCGTCCATTTGCTGAAATCGAACGTCAGGCCCTGGTTCTGCAGGGTGATGGGGTCGACGAACGAGGCGAGGATGATGTAGATGACGGGGGCGATGATGGCCACGAGGAACAGCCCGAGGATGGTAAAGCAGACGATCAGGAGGATCTTGTCCTCGGTGGGCTGTTTGGCAAACTCACTTTTTTTCTTGCGCGGGGCTTCAACAGTAGCTTCCATGATGTTTGCCTCCTTCCTCAATAAATGCCTTTGCCTTCGTTGATCTTCTTCGCCAGGGCGTTCATGGAGACCAGAAGGATGACGTTGATGACGGTGTTGAACAGGCCGACGGCGGTCGAGAAGCCGTAGTCGCCGTCCACAAGGCCTTTCTTGTACACGTAGGTCGAGATGATCTCGGAGGCCGACATGTTCAGGTCGGTCTGGAGGGCGTAGGCCTTTTCAAAGCCGACGCTCATCACGTTGCCGACGCTCATGATGAACTGGATCATGACGGTGTCCTTGATGGCGGGCCATTCCACGGCCTTGATCTGCTGGATGATGTTGGCGCCGTCGATGACGGCGGCCTCCTTCAGATCCTTGCTGGCGTTGGACAGCGCGGCCGTGTAGATGATGCTCGACCAGCCGGCGCCCTGCCAGATGCCGGACGCGATGTAGATGGTGCGGAAGGCCGAGGGCATGGTCATCAGGTTCCAGTTGGTGCCGAGCAGCATGTTGATCATGCCGGTGGGCGAGAGCAGGATGCGCACGATACCGCAGAGAACGATGACCGAGATGAAGTTGGGCATGTACAAGACCAGCTGGATCTTCTGCTTGATCTTGGAGCTCATCACGCGGTTGAGCAGGAAGGCGAGCAGGATGGGGGCCGGGAAACCCCACAGCAGGCCGAAGATACTCAGCTTCAGGGTGTTGACCAGATAGGTCATGAAGTCCGGGCTGGACAGGAAGCGGGTGAAGTGCCGGAAGCCGACCCACTCACTGCCGAACACGCCCTGGAACGGGTTGTAGTTCTCAAACGCGATGAGAACGCCGCCCATGGGGATGTAGCGGAAGATGATGGTCAACAAGAACGCGGGCAGCATGAAGATCAGATACAGCTGCCAGTGTTGCCGCACATAGACCCAGGTGTTGTGCAGTTTGCCGTTCAGGTTTTTGGGCTTGGCGGCAACTGCGGTCGATTTGCTCATAGTATTCCTCCTTACTGAATATTCCCGCCGCTCGGTGCGCCTGCCTCCCGGATTGTGCATTTGCACACGCAGCGGTGGGTCTGCGCCTTTATAGTAGCGCAAAGATGGGCAAATGTCAACACTATTTTTTGCAAATGCACAAAAATATTGTGCATTTACACTTTACAAACGAAAAAAACGGTGCTACAATAAAGACGCTATGAAAAACGATGCATTTGCACAATCCGCGTCCCCCGAGTTTGACATACGCACCCCCGCATGGTACTATAAAGACAACAGGGAAGTACCAAATCGGGGGGAGAGTATGAAGCGGGTCACCATCCAGGACATCGCGGATGCCTTGGGCATCTCGCGCAACACAGTGTCCAAGGCCATCAACAATTCCGGTGGCCTGGCGGATGCAACGCGGGACAGGATCCTCAAAAAAGCCGTGGAGATGGGCTACAAGCAGTTCTCCTACGTCTCCATGCTGGCCGACGAGGCTGCGGCGGGCACCGGCATGCCCTTGGTGGGCGGTGCGCGCGAGGTGGCGCTGTTCACCGGCAGCTTCTTCACCCAGACCAACCACTTCGCCTCGCTGATGGTGGACGGCCTCATGCAGGAGCTGCAGCGCATGGGCTACGCGCTCAAGATGCACTTCGTCTCTCCGGCGGACATCGCCGCGCACACGCTGCCCGCTACCTTTATAAAAGAGGATGCCGCTGCTATCCTATGCATCGAGATGTTTGACTATGCCTATGACGAGATGCTCTGCGGGCTGGGCCTGCCGGTGCTTTTCGTCGACGGCCCCAACAAGCTGGACGGCTCCAGCCTGCCCGCCGACCAGCTGTATATGGACAACACCACCGGCATCACCCGCCTGGTGGGCGATATGCTGGCGCGCGGGGTCAGGCGCATCGGCTTTGTGGGCAATTACGAGCACTGCCAGTCCTTTTTTGAGCGCTACACCGCCTACCGCACGGCGATGCTGCTGGCCGGCGCGCCGGTCAGGGAGGAGTGGTGCCTCAAATGCAACCACGCGCACCTCAACAACGAGCGCTTCACCGAGCTGGCGAAGGAGAACAGGCTGGCCCAGCTCTACATCTGCGCCAACGATTTCATCGCCCTCGACGTGATGCAGACGCTCACCCAGCTGGGCAGGAGCGTGCCCGGCGACGTGATGCTCGCCGGCTTTGACGACGCGCCGGTCTCCCGCCTGGTCACCCCGGCGCTGACCACCATACACATCCATACGCAGGCGATGGCGTTCTCGGCCGTACAGCTGCTGATGACCCGCCTGCACGAGCCGAATCTCGACTGCCGCACCGTCTATACCGAGTCCGAGCTCAACTACCGCGATTCCACCCGCCTGTAGACCCCGCCCCAAGGAGGCCCCGCCGCCATGAAGTTCCTCTCGTATGACAGCAAGTTCGGCCAGCTGCTCATCAAGCTCTGCTACAGCTGCTGCCTGAACATCCTGTGGTTTCTGTGCTGCCTGCCGGTGTTTACGGCCGGCGCCGCCACCACGGCGCTCTATTACGTCTGCCTCAAGGTCGCGCGCGACGAGGAGACCTCCATCTTCACGATGTTTTTCCGCGCGTTCAAGCAGAATTTCAAGCAGGCCACCGTGCTCTGGCTGGCGATGCTGGCCGGCGGGGCGGTGCTGGGGCTGGACGGCTGGATCCTGTGGCACCTGCGCGCCGCCACCACCGGCGCCGCCGCCGTGGTGTGGACGCTGCTGCTGGCCGTGATCATCGCGGCGGCGGTGGTCTATGTGATCACGCTGATCTTTCTGTTCCCGCTGGTGGCGAGCGTTTCCAACTCGAACCTCGCCATGCTCAAAAACGCCTTTTTCATCGGCGCGCGGTATCTGTTCTGCACCATCTTCGTCTTCGCGGTACACTTTGCCATGTTCTTTGCCGTCGTGCGCATCTTCACCCCGCTCATCATCTTCGGCGAGGGGCTGTGCGCGATGCTGTGCGCGCCCTATCTCGGCAAGGTGATCCGCCTGTGCTCCTATGACCCCGACGCCGAACCGACGGAGGACGAACGATGAAGCTGTCCGATGAGGAGCGCTCGAACATCCGGCAGGCCTTCGGGCAGATGTCGCTGCGCGAAAAGCTGGATTATATCTGGACCTACTACAAGATCCCCATCGTGGCCGCCGCGGCCACGCTTTTCTTTATCGTGTCCTACGGCGGGCATCTGCTCACGCGCAAGCCGGTGCTGCTGTACGCCGCCTGCGTGAACGTGGCGGTGGGCGAGGATGTGCTCACGGCGCTCAACGGCGGCTTCGCCGGCACGGTGGCCGACGCGCCCCAAAACGCCGTGGTCGACCTGGCCACGGGGCTCTACCTGACCGCCGACGCGAGCGATGAGAACCACGAATACGCCTACGCCTCCCGGCTCAAGCTGATGGCCGCCATCACCGACGAAAAGCTGGACGTCGTGCTGATGAACCGCGAGGCGTACGACCTGCTCTCCGGCAACGGCTACCTGCTGCCGCTGCCCGGGCTTCTCGCCGGCGACCCGGCGCTGGCCGGGGCGCTCGGCCCGTATCTGGCCGAAAACACCGTCATCCTCTCCGACAACGCCATCGAGGTGGAGCTCGGCGAGGCGGAGGACTATGAGGCCGAGACCGAGCAGGCCGTCAACGCCGTCGAGGCGACCGGCCTGCCGCGGCTGGCGGACGCCGGCTTTGACGGCGAGGTGTTCGTCGGCGTCATCGGCAACACGCCGCGCGCGCAGACGGTGCGCGACTATCTTGCCTACCTCGCCGCGGCCTGACCGGCCCGGCAAAGCGCACGGGAGAACGCTGTATGGGAAACTGCGACTGGGCGCTCGCCAGCGAGCGGGATCGGCTCTACCATGACCGCGAGTGGGGCGTCCCCGTGTGGGACGACCGCCGGATGTTCGAGCATCTGACGCTGGAATGCCTGCAATGCGGCCTGAGCTGGACGCTGATGCTGAAAAAGCGCGAGGTCTTCCGCCAGTGCTTCGCGGATTTTGACTATGACGCGCTCGCCGCCTGCGGCGAGGCGGACGTGCAGCGCATCCTGAACACACCGGGGATGCTGCGCAGTGCCCCAAAGGTGCGGGCGGTGCTCGGCAACGCCCGCTGCTGCCAACAGCTGCGGGCGGAGTTCGGCAGCCTCTGCCGGTATTTCTGGGGCTGGACGGGCGGAAAGACCGTCCTCTACGCCGGCCACGCGGAGGGGCGGGTGCCGGCCAGCAACGGCCTTTCCGCCGAGATCAGCCGCGACCTCAAAAGGCGGGGCTTCCAGTTCGTCGGGCCGGTCACGGTCTATGCCCACCTGCAGGCCTGCGGCATCGTCAACGACCACGCGCGCGACTGCCCCTGCTACCAAAGGATCAACGCGGCCTGGCCCACGGTGACGCTCAGGCCGGACAGAGAGGTCGGGTAAGGGCGCCCCGCCGCAAACAAACAAAAAAGCCTGCCGCAAAACGCAAGGTTTTGCGGCGGGCTCGGACTGTCGAAAAAGATGCTGCCGACTCCCGGCGGGGTCAGAGGATCCTCGCCCTACGGTCTCAAATCCTGCATACCACCGTTATGGACGTAGGGCGGCCTGCCCCCAGGCCGCCGCGGGAGGATGCTTGCCTGTGGTTTTTTGACAGTCTCCAGCGTGTCGAGGAACTCGACACGCTGCAAAAGAGGGGCTCGGCTAAGCTGGCTGCGCCAGTCCGCCTGCGCCCCTC
>CANRBN010000137.1 GCA_947628865.1 uncultured Gemmiger sp. | reverse complement strand
GCCACACGCCGGTATTCAAACCCGCGCGGGGCGCGCAGCTGCGGCAAAAGGTGCCCGGCGCGCTCGATGGGCCCCGAGACGATGCAGGGGAAAAAGCTCACATACAGCGCGTAATAGATGGGGTTGCGCTCCGCCGGCACGACATTCTGGTAGACGTCGATGACATAGCCGAGCGACTGGAAGATGAAATAGCTCAGCCCCAGCACCGCCGGCAGGGCTGCCGTGATCTCCAGCCCCAGCAGCCTGGCGAAGAAATGGCTGTACTTGTAATAGCCGAGCGTGCCGATGCAGGCCGCGACCGCCAGCCAGAGAAAAACAAGGCGCACCGGCCTGCTTTTGACCGCGCCGATGACGAGCCCGCACACATACGTCACGCCGGTGGCGGCGAGCAGGATGACCACCAGCGCCGTGCCGCGGCGGTCATACAGATAAAACGCGTAGCTGCACAGGAGCAGCCACACCGGCTTGATGACGCGCGGGCAGAGATAGTAGGCCAGCGCACAGATGGCCAGGAAGACCCAGAACGTGTAGGACAAAAACGCCATCTGGCCGTCGCGCGTCCAAAGCGAAGCCCAGAACACGCGCCAGAACTCGGGGTTTTGCAAAGGGGCGCTTTGCAAAAACCGCAGAAAGCTCTCGCGCCCGTTTTGGGCAAAAAAGTCCGCAAGCGCCGTCAGGCGTTCCATGGCCACCACATCCTGTCGTTTTATCGTTCGGCGGAATGCTCCTCAAGCTCGCGCAGCCGCTTTTCCAAAAGGGCGTTGGCCTGGGTCAGACGGCGGCATTTTTCCGCCAGCTGGCAGATGGCGATGCTTAAGGAGAGCAGCACCGCCAGCACATAGCAGAACATGAGCAGAAAGACCAGATTGACCGGCATCTCGATGCTCAGCACCGCGCTGAGCATGTACAGGATGCGCGGGCAGGCGGCCGCGATGACCAGCGCGACCGACAGCCCCAGCCACAGCAGGCTGTATTTGACCGCCATCATGCCCCGCTTGAGCAAAATAAAGATGAGCACCAGCAGCGCCAGCGCGCCCAGCAGCATGTAGACCTGTAACCGTACCGACATGGCAGAGCTCCTCTCATTTCCTGCGCAGGCGCCGCATCGAAAGCCGTGAAATGACCAGCGAGAGCGTCACCTTGATCATGTAATAGGCGCTTTTGAATTTGCCGATGCTGGAAACGCCGCCCTGGCGCTCGCGCATCTCGACCGGCGCCTCGCCCACCCGGAACCCGGCCAGAACGGCGGCCAGCACGGCCTCCGGCTCCGGATAGTCGGTCGCGTAATGCACCGCGAAAAACTCCGTCACGGCGGCATTGGCGGCGCGGAAGCCGCTGGTCACATCCAGCACGCGCTCACCGCACAACAACCGGATGCAGCCGCTCAAAAAGCGGATGCCGACGCGCCGCATGAAGCTGGTCTGAAAGCCCTTTTTCTCCAAAAAGCGGCTGCCGATGCACAGATCGAGCTCGCCCGCCGCCACCGGTCGCAAAACGGTGCCCAGAAAATCGGGGTCGTGCTGGCCGTCGCCGTCCAGCTGCACGGTGATGTCGTACCCGTTGGCCACGGCGTAGCGGTAGCCGCTCTGCACCGCGCCGCCGATGCCCAGGTTGACCGGCAGATCCAAAAACGGGATGCCGTTTTGCCGCAGCAGCGCGGCGCTCGCATCGGTGGAGCAGTCGTTGACAACAAGCGGGTCGACCGTGAACGGCAGCGCTTCCGCGGCGGCGCGCAGCGCGGCCACCGTGTTCAGGATGTTTGCCTGCTCATTGTAGCAGGGGATGATGACGAGCACTTTCAGCTGTTTTTTCAAGGTGTTCCCTCACGTCCCGGGCGTTCGGCCCTCCAAGATAAACGCTTCCAGCTGCCGCAGCAGCACGCTGCGGCGGTAGTGGCTTTGGTAGGCTTCCTTTGCGGCGGCGCCCAGCGCCGCGCGCGCGTCCGCCGGCATGGCATGCAGGCGCAGGATGTTTTCGGTGAGAGCCCTGACATCGCAGGCGGGGCTGACAAGGCCGCCCGCCTCGCGGGCCGCCGCGGCGCCGGCGCCGTCCAGGCTGGCCAGCAGCGGCCTGCCGGCGGCCAGGCAGCTCGCCAGCTTGCCCGGCACCGTGAGGCCCAGATCGGCGCTGTCCGACAGCGAAACGACGAGCGCGTCCGCCAGGGCGGTATATTTGGGGATGTCGGTCGGCGGCACACTGCCTGTAAAGTGGATGTACTGTTCAGCACCGAGCGCGGCGGTCAGCGCCTCCAGCGCGGCGCGGCTCATGCCGTCGCCGACGAGCAAAAGCTGGATATCGCCCGCGCGTCCGTGCGCCGCGGCCACGGCGCGCAGCACCGTCTCAAGGCTTTGCGCGGGGGAAAAGTTGCCGGTGAACACCAGATTGAAATGCCCGCCCCAGCGCGCCTGCAGGGCGGCGTCGGGCAGGGGGACGGCGTAAAAGTCCTCGCAGTATTGCGGGATATCTGCCACCTGCGCGGGGCTCTTGCCGGTGCGCGCGCACAGCCGCTCCTGCAGCGGGGCGCTCATCGCGACGAGGCGGTCGGCCTTTTTGTAGAGCCAGTCGCTCACACGCTGCGCAACGCCGCGCCAGAACCGGCTCTTGACGGGCAGCACGCTGTACAGGTTCTCCGGCCAGAGGTCGAGGACATAGTTGGTAAAGGGGATGCCGTGCCGTTTGGCGTAGCGGATGGCCGGCCAGCACATCAGCACGGGGCTCGTGTTGAAGCAGAACACCGCGTCATACCCGCCGGGCAGGCGGCGCAGCGCGGCCCAGGCATACAGCGGCCAGCTCACATAATTGAGGAAAATGCGCACACCGGTGTTGCCGGTGCGCGGGATCTCTTTGGCGCGGTACACCTGCGCGCCCTTGTACTCCTCGCGCACGGGCCCGCGCGCGCTGTAGCCCTCGAACCATTCGCCCAGCGGATAGTTGGGCAGGCCGCACAGCACATCCACCGCGATGCCATCGGCCACAAAGCCCTCGACGATATCGTTGATGCGGAAATTCTCCGGCCAGAAGTGCTGGGTCACGACAAGGATCTTTTTGCCCATCATACGTCTTTGCGCCACACCATCTTGTTGACGACGCCGGTGTAGCTCTGGATGATCTTGACGACCTTGTTGGAAACATCCTCCGTATAGTACGGCACGGGGATGCCGGCGTCGCCGTTTTCGGCCATGGCCACGGCGGTCTCGACCGCCTGCTCCACGCCGCCGGCGCGGATGCCCGCCAGCACGAAGCAGCCCTTGTCCAGCGCCTCGGGCCGCTCGGTGCTGGTGCGGATGCACACGGCGGGGAACGGGTGCCCGACGCTGAGGAAAAAGCTCGCCTCCTCCGGCAGCGTGCCGGAGTCCGACACAACGCAGAATGCGTTCATCTGCAAATGGTTGTAGTCATGGAAGCCCAGCGGCTCGTGCAGCCGCACGCGCGGATCAAGCGCAAAGCCCCGCGCCGCCAAAAACTTTTTGCTCCGCGGATGGCAGGAGTACAAAATGGGCATGTCGTACCGCGCGGCCAGCGCGTTGATGGAAGTGAACAGATCGATAAAATTGCGCTCGGTGTCGATGTTTTCTTCCCGGTGCGCCGAGAGGAGGATGTATTTTTTTGCCTCCAGCCCCAGCCGCGCGAGCACGTCGCTCGACTCGATGGCCGGCAGGTTCGCGCGCAGCACCTCGGCCATCGGGCTGCCCGTCACGAACGTGCGCTCCCGGGCGGTGCCCTCGGCGTTCAGGTAACGGCGCGCGTGCTCGCTGTAGCAGAGGTTCACGTCGGCGATATGGTCGACGATGCGGCGGTTGGTCTCCTCGGGCAGGCACTCGTCAAAGCAGCGGTTGCCGGCCTCCATATGGAAGATGGGGATGTGCAGCCGCTTGGCGCCGATGGCGCACAGGCAGCTGTTGGTGTCGCCCAGGATCAGCAGCGCGTCGGGCCTTTGCTCGGCCATCAGCGCATAGCTTTTGGCGATGATGTTGCCGATGGTCTCGCCGAGATCCCTGCCCACGGCGTCCAGGTAAAAGTCCGGCGCGCGCAGGCCGAGATCCTCAAAGAACACCTGGTTGAGGCTGTGATCGTAGTTCTGGCCGGTGTGCACGAGGATCTGTTCAAAGTACACATCGCACTTTTTGATGACCGCCGAAAGCCGGATGATCTCCGGCCTTGTGCCGATGACCGTCATCAGCTTCAGTTTCGCCATACTGCGCCTCCTGCAAAGTCAGACCGGCAGCGGGAACGTATCGGGGTGCCCGGGGTCAAAGGTCTCGTTCGCCCACATGACCGTCACAAGATCGCCCGTGCCGACATTCTCGATGCTGTGCGTGTAGCCGCAGGGGATGTCCACGACCCGCAGCTTTTCGCCGCTCACGCGGTATTCCGTCACCTCGGTGCCGTCCACGGGGCGGAACCGGATGACCGCCTCGCCGCTGACGACGAGGAACTTCTCGTTTTTCGTATGGTGCCAGTGGTTGCCCTTGACGATGCCGGGCCTCGAGACGTTCACACTGACCTGCCCGCGCTCCGGCGTGCGCAAAAACTCGGTAAAGCTGCCGCGCGCATCGCGGTGCATGGCAAGGTCATAGGCAAAGGCATCGGTCGGCAGGTAGGACAGGTAAGTGGAATAGAGCTTTTTCTCAAAGCTGCCGCTCTCAAGGTTCGGCACGGCCAGCGTCGGCGCGCCGCCCTGCCCGCGCTGCGCGGCAAAGCCCCGCAGCGTTTCGGCCAGGGCCCCCAGCGTTACGCGGTGCACGGGATGGATGCGGCAATACCCCCCGGCGTCGCGCACGGCCTCGCCGTGCTCCATGGCGGCCAGGATGCACGCGACGACGTCGTCGATGTAGACGAGCGGCAGCTCGAACGCCGGGTCGCGGATCTCGATGGGCAGCCCGCGCGCGATGCTGTGGCAGAACGTCGCCACCACGCTGTTGTAGTTGGGGCGGCACCATTTGCCGAACACGCCCTCCATGCGGAACACATACACCGGCGCGCC
>CANRBN010000136.1 GCA_947628865.1 uncultured Gemmiger sp. | reverse complement strand
AAAAAATGTCGTTCTCATGCCTAAAGGCGACTCGAACGGCATTTTTTGCTCTAGAGGTATCGACCTCGTCTGAGTCTCCGGCCTAAGAGCCGCGCTTCGCGCGGTTGGCCTCCGACATGCGCCTGCGGGCGCGATCATGTCAGCCGAGGCCGATGGATTCAGAGAACACCGTAGGGCGGGGTCCCCTGACCCCGCCGTTCATAAAGCGGTGGCTTTTTCGGCGATCGCGGCGGCGCTTTTCTGCTGTCAACTTTCCTCCCGCGAGAGCAGGATGCGGTCATTGTCCAGCGCGTGGCCGGCGCTTTGGGCAAAGCGGTCGAGCAGGTCGTCAACGGTCATTTTGGCGCGCTCCTCGCCGGCCACATCCAGCACGATGCGGCCATGATCCATCATCAGCGTGCGGTTGCCGAACGTCAGGGCATCGTGCATGTTGTGGGTGATCATCAGGCAGGTCAGGCCGTTTTCGGCCACGATGGTCTTGGTCAGCGCCAGCACCTTGTCGGCGGTGGCGGGGTCGAGCGCGGCGGTGTGCTCGTCGAGCAGCAGCAGCTTGGGGGTGACGACGGTGGCCATCAGCAGCGTGAGCGCCTGCCGCTGCCCGCCCGAGAGCAGGCCGACCGGCTGCTTCATGCGATCCTCGAGCCCGAGGCCCAGCGCGGCCAGACGCTCGGCGAACTGCGCGCGCTCACGGTTTGAGATGCGCGACAGCGGCGAGGTATGCCCCGAGGCGCGCAGGTAGGCGAGCGCCAGGTTCTCCTCGATGGTCATGTTGGGGGCGGTGCCGCGCAGCGGATCCTGGAACATGCGGCCAATGACCTTGGCGCGGCGGTAGTCCGGCAGGAGGGTGATGTCCCGCCCGTCCAGCGTGACGGTGCCGGTGTCGGGGATGAAATCGCCGGTGATGGCGCCAAACAGCGTCGTCTTGCCCGCGCCGTTGGAGCCCACGATGGCGGCGAAATCGCCGGGCGCCAGATGCAGGCTGACGTTGTCGAGCGCGAGCTTTTCGTTGACGGTGCCGGGGTTGAAGGTCTTTGTGATGTTTTTCAGCGTCAGCATCCGGCGCGCCCCCTTTCCCGATCCTCCAGCGCGGCCTGCGCTTTGGAGCGGCTGCGGCGGAAATCATAATGCGCCTTGAGGGTCGGCGCGGCGATGGCCAGCGCCACGATGACGGCCGAGATGAGCTTGAGGAACTCCGAGCGGATGTTGGCGCGCAGGGCCAGCGCCATGATGAGGCGGTAGACGATGCTGCCCACCACGGCGGCGCCCGCCTTGACCCAGATGCTGGGGCGGCGCGCGGCGCCGAGCAGTGTTTCGCCGATGATCAGCGAGGCCAGCCCGATGACCACGATGCCGCTGCCGAGGTTGATATCGGCTGTGCGCTGGTACTGGGCCAGCACCGCGCCGGACAGGCCGGTCATGGCGTTGGCCAGGCACAGCCCCACCGTGACGGTGAACGCCGTGTTGATGGAGCTGGCGCGCACCATATCGGCGTTATCGCCGGTGGCGCGGATGGAAAGCCCCAGCCGCGTGCCCAGGAACAGCACCAGCAGCACGCAGACCGCGGCGGCGATGACGCCGGTGATCAGCAGGCGGTAGGGCACGTCCTCGCCAAAGGCATCGCGCGCCAGCGTGAACATCGTGGGGGTCTTGACCAGTGACACGTTGGACGAGAAGCCCATCACCGCCAGGTTGATGCTGTACAGGCCGGTGTTGGTGATGATGCCCGCCAGAATGGACGGCACGCCGAGCCGCGTTTGCAGCAGCGCCGTGACAAAGCCCGCCGCGGCGCCGGCCAGCGTTGCCAGCGCAAGGCCCGCAAACGGGTGCCCTGCCGCCGTGACGGTGGCGCAGACCGCACACCCCAGCGTGAACGTGCCGTCGGTGGTCAGATCGGCGATATCGAGGATGCGGAAGCTCAAAAACAACGCCAGAGCGACCAGCGCGTAGACACATCCCAGCTCCGCGGCGCTGGTCAGTATGGCCAGGTTCAACATACCAACAACTCCTTACCTGTAGCAGCAAAGGCGGCGGGCGCCACAGACTGTCGAAAAAAGGGTATTCAGGATCCATCGGCCTCGGCGGGCGTGTACCGCCGAGGCCGATCCCGCTGCGGCGTGTCGGGGAGCCCGACACGCCGGTCCGCCGCCAGGGGGCCGTTATTCCGCCGTGGTGGCGATCTCCTGGATCGGGTAGTCGGTCACGGTGGACAGCGCGCTGATGTCCAGCCCCAGCTGGGCCGTCACGTCGGTGTTGACGTACACCTGGTCGCTGGGCAGCACCTGATATTCCGGCACAGCGCCGCCCTGCAGGATGTCCAGCGTCATGTCCGCGGTGGCGGCGCCGAGCGCCTTGTAGTCCACACTGCACGAGGCAAAGCCGCCGGCCATCGTAAAGGTATCGGCGCCGGCAAAGTAGAGGATGCCGGCATTGGCGAGCTCCTCGCCCACATGGGCGGCCTGCACCATGATGGTGTTGTCGGTCGGGGTGAAAACGGCGTCGACCCCGTCCGCGATGAGCGCGGCCACAGCGTCGGGAACACCGGCGCTGTCGGGGCTGGTGCGCTCCACATATTCAACGCCCTTTTCGTTCAGATAGGCCTCGGCCTCGGCGACGGGGATCTGCGAGCTGTCCTCGGAATCGGAATAGAGCAGGCCCACCTTCTTCGCGTCGGGGACCATGGCCATGATCATGTCCATGATGAGCCCGGTGTCCAGCGCGTCGGAGGTGCCGGTCACGTTCTCCAGCCCGACCAGATCGGAGGTCTCCGGGTACGATACGGCGGAATAGATGACCGGGAGCTTGCCCTCCGCGGCGGTGACCATCGTGGTCGCCGCCAGCGAGGCGATGGGGACGATGGCGTCATAGCCATCGGGGTCGCTCATGATCTGGGCGCCGATCTGGTTGAGCAGGGTCTGGTCGGCCTGGCCGTTGAAATCGACGATCTCGACGTCGATGCCAAGCTCGGCCTCCTTGGCCTCGAACTCGGCGACGATGGCGTCGTGGATCATATCCAGCGATTCATGCGTGACGAGCTGCACCAGCGCGACGCGGTAGCTCTCGGCGGTGGCGGGCTCGGCAGCGGGCTCGGAGGCCGCCGGGGCGGAGGCCGGCGCCGACGCCGGCGCTGAGGAGGCGGCGCCGCCGCAGGCGGCGAGGGAGAGCAGCATCGCTGCGCTCAAAACGACAGAAAGCAGTTTTTTCATCTCAATGTACCTCTTTTCAAAAAATCGTGGGTGGATGGCGGGCGGCGAGATGTCAGCGTCGCCATCGTCTTGTGCCGGAACGGTGCATGGCTGCGGCCTCCTTTTCGGATTTGCGGCCTGTTGGGATGCGGGGCAAAGAAAAATGCCCCCGCACAAAGCCGCTGCTTTGTGCAAGGACAGGTAAATGTGAGACCTGCGGTGCCACCTTGCTTGCCGCGCGTTCGTGCGCGGCCACTCGACGGGAGCCAACACTCCCCTGCCCGGTAACGGAGGCAGCCGTCAACGGATACTCAGGGGCCCTGCCCCGTTTCCCCGTGCCCTCGGCGAACCATTTGTCTGCGCCGCTCTCCGCCCCGTTCCCAGCACAGGGGGCTCTCTGTGGGTGCGCTCGCAGTTTTACTTTCGCTTCACTGGTTTAAAGCATTTATAGCACCCCGCGCGGGATTTGTCAAGCGGGGGAGAGGATTTTTTCTGCGGAAATTTTCGCTGTGCGCGGCATCGTCAAAAAGCGGCGGCGTCCGCCTGACGCGAGACCGAGAGCACGATGCCCATCTCGCCCAGCAGCATCATCAGGCTGGTGCCGCCGGAGGAGAAAAACGGCAGGCTGATGCCGGTGTTCGGGATGGTGTTGGTGACGACGGCGATGTTGAGGATGGCCTGCAAAACGACCTGCACCACGAACCCGACGGTGAGCAGCGCGCCGAACTTGTCGCGCGCGCGCACGGCGATGGACAGCCCGCGCAGCAGCAGCAGCGCGAACAGCACGATGACCAGCGCGGCGCCCAGAAAGCCCAGCTCCTCGCACAGGATGGAAAAGATGAAATCGTTCTGCGGCTCCGGCACATACAGGTATTTCTGCCGGCTGTTGCCCAGCCCCAGCCCCGCCGCGCCGCCGCTGGCGATGGCGTACAGGCTCTGGATGGTCTGGTGGCCGTCGCCCAGCGGGTCAAGGAAAGGGTTCTGCCAGCTTTCGAGCCGGGACATCGCGTAGGGCACGAGCTCCGGCAAAAGCGCGACCGCCGCCGCGATGGCGCCCACCCCCAGCGCGCCGGCCAGCGCGAACCACTGCAGGCCCGTGCCGCCCACAAACATCAGCACGGCCCCGATGGAGAGGATCAGCAGCGTGCCGGACAGGTGCGGCTCCAGCAGCATCAGCACCGCCACCGTCGCCAGCACCGCGGCGAACGGCAGCACGCCGGCGGTAAAGGTCTTCATGCGGTCATGGTTGAGCGAGATGATGTGCGCAAACACCAGCACCACCGCGAATTTGGCGATCTCGCTGGGCTGCAGCGTGCCAAGGCCGGGCAGCACGATCCACCGCTTGCAGCCGTTGTACTCCGGCATGAACAAAACGACGGTGAGCAGCACAAGGCTCAGGCCCAGCAGCGGCCACGCCAGCCTGTGCCAGATGTGGTAATCGACGAGCGAGGCCGCGTACATGGCCGCCACCCCCAGCGCCGCGAACAGCAGCTGCGGGCGGATGTAGGTGTAGGCGTCGCCGCGGCGGTAGAGCGCCACCGCATACCCGGCCGAGAACAGCATCAGCAGCCCGAAGCCCAGCAGCACCAGCAGCAGGCTCAAAAACGGGATATCCAGCCCCGGCTGCGCGGCCAGACGCCGCCGCAGCGCCGCCGCCCCGCCGCCCCTTGCGCGTGTATGCAAAAAGACCGCCCCCTCTGTGCTATTATTATACGCACAGTCGGGGGCGGTTAGTCATGATCTCAGCGTGTGATGCCGTAGCGCTTGCAGAGGTTGTCGAACTCCGGGCTGCCCGCGAAGCCGTAGAACACCCGCTCGCGATCCCA
>CANRBN010000135.1 GCA_947628865.1 uncultured Gemmiger sp. | reverse complement strand
CGTCGGTGATGAGCTTTTGCAGCGGGATGAGCACGGTCGGGTGCCTCCTTATGGAAAATTCGATCGATGGCGTGGGGGCGGGTCAATCCGTCGTGGTGTTGAGGCCGGCCCGTTTTGCGGCGGCATGAGGGCCGCAGGGCGCCCCGGTGTGCGGCGGCATGAGGGCATGCCGCCCTACGGTGTGGAAACGGCAGGATTTGAGACTGTAGGGCGGGGGCCCCACCGGGGCGCCCTGCGGCCCTCACCCCGCCGCGGGGCGTCGGGGACGCCTTGTTTGCCCTCATCAGTCGCCTGCGGCGACAGCTTCCCCCGGAGGGGGAAGCCTTCGAGCGGGGGTCAATCCGTCGTGGTGTTGAGCACGCGCACGGCCTCGTCCAGCGTGGTGGTGCCGTTCAGCACCAGGCGGCGGGCACCGTCCAGCAGGCTGGAGTAGCGCTCCTGTGTCAGGTGCGCGGTCAGCTCGGCGCGGTGGCGGCCCTCGGCGATGGCCTCTTTCATCGTGCGGTCGGGCATGAGGATCTCAAAAATCGCCGTGCGGCCACGGTAGCCGGTGTGGTAGCAGTGCGCGCAGCCCCGCCCGCGGTAGAACTTCGCCCCGGCCTGCGGCTTGAGGCGCAGGCGGGCAAAATCGGCCTCGGTGGGGGCGTAGGCCTCGCGGCAGTCCGGGCAGATGCGCCGCACCAGCCGCTGGCTGATGATGCCGGTCAGCGCCTCGGCCATCATGTAGCGCTCCACGCCGATATCGAACAGGCGGTCAAGCGCCGAGATGGCGTCGTTGGTGTGGATGGTGGACAGCACCAGATGCCCCGTGATGGCCGCGCGCATGGCGATCTCGGCGGTCTCGCCGTCGCGGATCTCGCCCACGGCGATGATGTCGGGGTCCTGGCGCAGGATGGCGCGCAGACCGCCGGCAAAGGTCATGCCGGTCTTTTCGTTGATCTGCACCTGGTTGACGCCGTCGATGTCATATTCCACGGGATCCTCCAGCGTGACGAGGTTGACGGCGTCCGTGTTGAGCGCGCGGATCATCGTGTACATCGTGCTGGATTTGCCGGAGCCGGTCGGGCCGACGATGAGGATCATGCCGGTCGTATTGTGCAGCAGCGCGTTGTAGCGGTCAAGATCGGCTCCCGCAAGGCCGATGGCCTCGGGCGTGAGCAGCTGGGTGCTCTTGTCCAGCAGGCGCACGGCGATCTTCTCGCCGTAGATGGTGGGGATGGTGGACAGGCGCAGGTCGATATCATGCCCCTTCAGCCGCACGTTGGAGCGCCCGTCCTGCGGGACACGGCGCTCGGCCACGTCCATGCCGCCCATGACCTTGAGGCGCGAGAGAACCGAGCCCTGCAGATCGCCCGGCACGGTCAGGATGGAGCGCAGCATGCCATCAATGCGCATGCGAACGACCATCTCACCCGCACGGGGCTCAAGATGGATGTCGCTCGCGCGCTCGGCGACGGCGCGCTCGATGATGGAGTTGACGAGCCGCACGGTGGGCGCGCTCTGGGCCTCCTCCTCGATGTCCTCGCTGTGGGCGGCCTCGGCGGCGGGGTAGGAGGCCTGGCCGGCGTTCTCAAAGCGCATCTCCTCGATGGCGCGGGCGGCGCCCTCGTTGCCGTACAGCGTGGCGATGGCGCGGTCAACGGCAGCCGCCGTGGCGATGCGCGGCTGCACGCGCTTGCGGGTGGCTGCGCGCACGTCCTCGATGGCGACGAAGTTGAGCGGGTCGGCCATGGCGAGCACGAGCTCGTCCTTGACAAGGCGCACCGGCACCACGCTGTGCCGCTTGGCGATGCTGCGCGGCAACAGCTGGGCGAGCTCCATGGGGATGTGCACCTTGCTCAGGTCGATGAAATCGATGCCGAGCTGCATCTCCAGCGTTTCGATGAGGTGCTGCTCGCTGATGATGCCCTCCTCGATGAGCACGGTGCCAAGGCGCTTGTGGCTGGTCTTCTGGGCCTCCAGCGCATATTGCAGCTGCTCGGGCGTGATGAGCCCCACCGAGGTGAGCAGGTCGCCCAAACGCATGTATGCCATTGTACTGACCCCCTTGCCGTGAAGTTGCATAGAAAAACGGTACCCCCCAGCCCCCCCGGACGGAAAAATCCGCGGGGGGGGGGTACGCTGGAAGCAGACGAAAATGCGCATGCAGAGCCGCAAGCGGAGGAAAAATATACAACCCTGCAATTTTGCTTTATACTATACCATATGTTGTAACAATTTGCAAGCCCCTTGGCACAGTCGGTCGATGTTTTTTTGCCGGGCGTCAAACGCCCCTGTCACAAATGTATGCGCGGCGGGGCCCCCGCATGTGAGGCGCCGCGCGGCGGCAAACACAAAAAAAACACGGCATGGACAGGCGTTTGTCCATGCCGCGGGGGTATGCTGGTTCCAGCGGGTCGGTCAGGCCTGGCCAATCCCGGCGGCCTGCTCCACGATGCTGGCCACGCGCTTGGCGTCGGCAGCCGGCAGGCTGCGCATGAGGGTCTCGACCTTTTTGATGGCGGGGCCGTTGTCGGAGGGCGGCTGCTCGCCGTCATAGAGGAACAGCTCCGCCAGCGAGATGCCAAGGCTGTCACAGATGCGCTTGAGGGTCACGAGCGTGGGGCTCTTGAGACCGCGCTCGATCATCCCCACCGAGTTGGTGTTGAGATCGCTCGCCAAGGCGACCTGCTCCTGGCTCAGGCCCTGCGCGGTGCGAAAATGCCGCAGTCGGCGACCGATCTCCTGTGAATATTCTCTGGCGCTCTGCACGCGGCACACCTCCCGCCCTGCCTTTAGTAAGTACCTTTAATATATTACTAAATTATGGGCGGTTTTTCGAACGATTATAATGTCGAATCCACATCTTTTAATGGTTATACCGGAGGAGGGAAAGCAATGCCGATCTATGAGCGGCGCATCCCGCTGCCCTGCCGCCCCGAGTCCGGCGGGCTGTACGGCGCGCTGTGTGCCGCGCTGCCGCCGCAGTACGCCGCGGGCCGGGGCTGCGAGGCCGGCACGCTGCGCTTTGCGGTGGAGGCGGGCGCGCTGGCGGAGATCCGCGTGGCGCCGTGCGGCGGCGGGGCGATGTGTACGGTGCGCTACCGCGCGCCGGGCGGGCCAGCCGCCGCGCCGGAGCAGGCCGGGGCGTATCTTGAGCTGTTCGCCGGGCTCATACGGGCCATCGGCGGGCGGAAAAGCCCATAAAACACCGCGGCTTTGCATCGCGGCGGAATGTGCTATATAATGGGAGCGAGCTGGTAGATTTTCCGTCGGGACAAAACAAAGCGCGAACGGAGGCCCTGTATGACCGGTGATCGCAACGAACGCCTGCTCACCTTACAGCAGGAGCTGCTTTCCGGCAGCCGGCTGCACAAGACGGTCGCGGCGCGGGAATTCGGTGTCTCGGAAAAGACGGTGCAGCGCGACCTCGAGTGGCTGCGCCGCTATTATGACGAGCGCGGCGGCGCCCTTGTCTATGACCGCGCGGACGGCAGCTATCACCTGGAGCAGCCGGCGGCGTGCCTGACCAAAAGCGAGGTGCTGGCCGTCTGCAAAATTTTGCTCGAGAGCCGCGCGTTCATCGCGGAGGAGCTCGACCCCATCCTCAAAAAGCTCGTCGCCTGCTGCGCGCCGGCGCGGGATCTCAAGGCCGTGCAGGCGCTCATCGGCAACGAGCGGCTGCACTATGTGCCGCCGCACCACGGCAAACCGTTCGTCGAAAAGCTGTGGGCGCTGGGCGAGGCCATCCGCGAGCACCGCGTGGTGGAGATGGACTACACCGGCACCCACAAGCAGCAGCCGCGCCGCCGGCGCGTGGAGCCGGTGGGCATCCTGTTCAGCGAGTATTACTTTTACCTTGCGGCGTTCATCGAGGGCATCGACAGGCAGGCGCATTTCGCGAACCCGCAGGACAAAAGCCCCACCATCTACCGCGTGGACAAGATCGGGCGCTTCACGGTGACGACAGACAGGTTCGACATCCCCTACCGCGACCGCTTTGAGGAGGGCGAGATGCGCAAGCGCATCCAGTTCATGTACGGCGGCGCGCTGAAAAAGATACGCTTCCTCTATACCGGGCCGAGCCTCGAGGCCGTGCTCGACCGCCTGCCCACCGCGAGGGTGCTGCGCGAGGCGCCACAGGGCGGCTACGAGCTCGAGGCCGAGGTTTTCGGCGGCAACGGGCTGGACATGTGGCTGCGCAGCCAGGGCGACTGGATCACGCTCCTGTAGCGCAAGCCGCGCAAAATCACGCGGGAGCGTTCTGCGCGGAGCAGGTGGGAGTCGAACCCACGCGCCGTTTTACCGGCCTATCGCATTTCGAGAAGTTGAAAAGGGCTGCGTCAGATCGTGCATTTAACATTTTTGCGAATTATTTGGCGCTGTTTGGCAAGCAAGAAAAAACGCAGCTTCGCACTTTTTGCCAACTTTCAGAAAAATGCATGCGCCTGCGTCCAAAACCTTTCGACCGCAAAAATCAGGGTTTTGCACGTTTGCCCACACATTTGATAGATTTTTGATAGAAAAAACGGCAGATGATTTCCCCTCCGTTGCTGATGCGGAGGGCCGGCCATCCACCGGCTGCCGGCCCCAAAAATGGGACTGGCAGCTTTTGTGTGTTTCACGGAAATGTACGACTGCCTGCGGGAGCAGCAGTACATTGGCAGACAGATGCAGAGCACCAGAGCCGTGCGGGAACGGCTGGACAGGCTGCGCAGCGAGCATATCCAGTATGCGCTGGAGGTGATGGCCGAACCCGCCAGGCCGGTCAAAAACGTAAAAGCTATCTGCGCGCCGTGCTGCTCAACGCGCCGATGACGATGGAGCACTATTACGAGGCCGAGGTCGACCGCCTGTTGGCCGGGGGATAGGGAGTTTTGCTTTTGGCGTGAAAGGGAAACCGTACTCGTCAGCTTTGTTCCAGGACGGGCTCCAGTAGATCCTCTGCCTGGCAGCCGAGGACGCCGGCAAGCGCCAGCACCGTCTGCACCGATGCTTTGTTGATGTCCTTGCTTTTCAGCTCGTACTGCTGCAGGGTGCGC
>CANRBN010000134.1 GCA_947628865.1 uncultured Gemmiger sp. | reverse complement strand
CGCTTGTCATACATGATGACCGTCTGCGCATCGGCTTCTTTCCACACGCCGTCCGCACCAAGGATGAGCACGATGTTATTCTGGAGCGGTGCGCCATCCTCATCCTTGGCCTGCTGCAGCTTGAACACAATGCTCTCGGCCACAAGGTAGCCTTGGGCGGACAGCGTTTCGGTCAAGGTATAGGGCGCGTCCAGGGCAAGGCCGTGGAGTTCATGCGGCGTGTCCGCCGATACCCACTTCTCGACCAATGCACCGGCACTGTCGCGCACTTCCAGCGTAGCACCCGGCAATTCCGTATCATGGGTGAAATCACGCTTGCTGATCTTGACAACGGTGGCCTTGTTGGCGTTGCCGCCATCCACCACGCGCCAGAGCGTGCGCTGGCCCGCATAGGTGAAGCTCACCGGCACCCGCTCCGGGTCCAGGAGATACCCTGCCGGCGCGCGGCATTCCTCGATCTCATAGTTGCCGGAGTTGTAGTCGGCATTCCATACACCGTCTGCGGGCGAGGTGATCCCCGCCGCATACTGCTCACCGCGGATGGGGATGTCGATATCGAACGTGGTGAAGCCCTGTTCATCCGTGACGCCACTGGTTCCCAGCAGCGCGCCGGCCTCGATCAGCCGTTCGCCGTCCTCATCGTATATTGCGTCAACCGTATACAAATTGTATTGCGCACCAGAAAGATACGAATTGGAATCTGCATCACGCTTGAACACGCCGATGCCGATATGGCCCGGCTCATCGGGGGTGGAACGGACACGGTCATTCACAAAGACCAGAACACGCTTTTCGACTTCCTCAACGCTTGCTTTGTCCGCGTCTACGATGCCGTAGTCTGTCTGTTCCTCGCCCTCGGTCACGGACTGTGCCAGTACCACATCCTGCGTCTGCGCATCGGCGGCCAGCGTCACAGTGTACGGGCCATCCGAGACAGTGAACCCATACAGGGCGGTGACTTCCTGCACGGTGTAGGTGCCGAGCGGCAGGGTGATACTGACCTCGCCGGCCTTGCCATCGTGCGAAACGGAAAGGAAATCATAGGTCGCGGTGGTGCGGGTCGGGGCGAATTTGACTTCATCCACCTGGCCGTCCTCGCCGGTGGTGACGGTGGCAACAAGGTCGCCGTCCTCATACCAGAGCGTACCCTGGCGGTCAGCGGTGGCGATATCGCCCTTGGCGCGGATCTCAAATTCCACGCCGGCCAGCGGCTCGACCTCATATTCGAAGCTGCCATGCTCATACCCTTGCAGGACTTCACCCATCTTGCGGATGGTGATCTTGCCGAGCGTTTCATGGTTCGAATATCGCTCCAGCAGCAGCATGTCGTCCATGTTGTTGGAGGCGTTGCCATCCACCTGGTAGACGCGGTTGCTTGTGACCTCGAAATCCAAATACCCTGCGCCGGTATCGATCCACTCGTTGTAGAATCCATCCGGGCCGGTCAGCTCCACGATGCGGTAACGGCCAAGCGGCAGCTTTTCGGGTGTTTTGAGCCGACCGTCCGCATCGGTATAAAAGACCGTAGTCTTGGCTCTGGCATCGCTGCTGGCGAGGTCGGGCATTTCCACAAGGCGGGGATCGCCATCCTTGTCACGCCGGTACTGGCCGTCCGCATCCAGATAATAGATGGAGAACGCCGTATCGGCCAGCTTGACCTCTTTGCCTGTTTCGGCATCGACCTTGACAAGCTGGAGGTAGGCTTCCATTTCCTCGTCCAGCACGGAATAGGTCAGATAACTCCCGCTGGCCTTGATGACGCTGCCCTTGGGTGCGGTGAAGCTGCTCTGCGGCACGGTGCTGTCAACGGTGACAATGAACGGGTCGGCCTGGAACACATCTTTCGGCACGGTGGTTTCCACAACAAGGTACTGCCCATACGGGATGCCAGTCACGCGGAAGATGCCCTCGGTGTTCGTAAAGATCTCACCGAGTCGGTATTGCCCGGTCGTGCCGGTCGGTTCCCAGCCGGAGCCGCTGCCGTTGGCGTTGTCCCCGGCTGCCGTCAGCGTGGCGTTGTAGGCTTTCACGGCAGTGGCGTCACTCTCATACATCGTCACCACGGCCTGCTGCTCATGGGTAAAATCGTATTTAGCGGTGTCCTGGTCGTAGGTGTCGGTGCGGTAGGCATCCAGAACGCTCTGTACGCTGTAAGTACCGTCCGGCTCTTTGGTGAACTGATCTGCCTTGCTCAGCTTATCCACGCGGAACACGGTAAAACCAGCCCCACCCAGCTTGGGTGCCGGACTGCCGGGGCCGCTTGTACTCACCAGCTTTTGCAGCGAGAAGCTGCCTTTGAGGACTTCATCCTCGCTCTGCACATCACTGCGGTTGATGTAGGTAGCCTCGTCCGCATAGGCGGGTGCGGTATAGTGGTTGACCTCATCGCAGAGATAGCCGGCAGCAAAGGACAGATAGTAGCCGTCATAGGTCTTACTGCCATCGAGCGCACGGCCCGCAGCCACGGTGGAATAGCGGTTCTTGTAGATGTAGTCGGTGTACTGGCCCAGCCCGTCCTTCGCCAATGCCTGGGTCGAGCCGGTGGGCAGGAGCTGCCGGTCAAGGGCCGGGTACTGCCCCGTGACACAATACTGGCCGCTGCCGTTGAGCGGGATGGTGATGCCTGTGGCGCGCTCGACAAGGGTATACTTGCCAAGGTAAAGGCCCGCAAACACCAGCTTGCCATCCTTGATGGCGGCACTGGCGACCAAGTTGTCTTTTTTGAGGACAGGCAGATACGCACTGTCCCAGCCGGAATTGGTGAGGACGGTCGTGTGCCGGAACGGCACGCCGTCTTTGGTGATCTTGCTGTAATCGACCACGCCGGTCACGCCGTCCGGGTGCTGGATATCTTCGGCGGCATAGAGGTCATATACAGCCCCGTCCAGCGTAGTGCTGCCGTTGCTGCCCGCCGCCAGTTTCTTCATGGAATCCAAGTCCAGCTTGGAGAGCACGATCTGGCCGAGCACGCGGTCGTTTTGCAGCTTATCGCCGTTCGCGGCCATGTGGTAGCTGTCCTCATTGTTCGCCAGCCCGGTAGGGTCGGTGCGGTAGGTGCGGTCAGCCGCCTTGGGGGAAGCCGAGATCGAGACCGTCACCGTCTGGCCCGCCGATGTGAGCAGCTTGGTGCCGCCCATGTCGGCGGTGCCGATATCGGCATTGTAATCAGCATTGCCCAGGGCGATGGTCTGGCCGTCCAGATCCTTGGTGATCTCAAAGTAATAGGCGCGCTTGCCGCGGACATCGCCAGCCGTGTCGGGTGCGTCCAGATCCGTCCAATCACCGTAGTAGCCGGAGGGAGCCTTGGTTTCCACAATGAGGAATTTGCCCTCGTTGCGCTGGGTATAGTAGAGCTCGTCCCTGCCATCGGCGTACTCGCTGCGGTTGATGACTTTATAGGTCTTGTCGCTCTGGCGTTCCACGGCGTACTGATTGTAGCCGCCCTTGGGAATAAACCGCTGGGTCACGCGATCCCACTCAAAAATCTCAAAGCTAGCATCGCCGGCGATCCGCTGGCCGGTCTCGCTGTCTACCTTGTCGATGGTCACCTTGACCGACCAATCATCGTTTTCCACGGCGGCGGTGGCGCTGCTGTCGGCAGGGACGGAGATCGTCTGTGTGCCGCTGGCCGTGATGTCAAAGCCGGTCACGGTCGAGGTTTCCTGGACGGTAAATTCCAGCGAGGCGAGTTGCCGGCGCGCTTCCGCGATGGCGGCATTGACCGCGGCTTGGGCTTGGCTTTGCAGCTGTGCGCGGGCAGAAGCCGCTGCCTGCTGGGCCGCGGCATCCGCTTCGGCCTGGGAAGAACACGGGCCGGCTGTACCAGACTGCCCTGCGGGCGTGGTACAAGTGACGGTGTAGTGGACGCTCCAGGACGCCGAGGCGGCACCGCCCGTCTTGTGGTAGGAATCATCGTTGAGATGCCCCGCCGTTGTCACGGTCTGTTTGCCGTCCGGGGCGATGCTCCAGTTGCCGCCGGCAATCGAGCCGCTTTTCGTGACCGGCTCGATGTCGAACACGGTGCCGTCCACCTTTTCGCGGGTGGCAAGGCCCATCTTATCCACGCTGACGGTATAGGGCAGATCCACGGAGCCGCTGGCGCTCTGTGCCGGTACGCTCCATTCGGCGTAGTAATCTTCCGGGATGGGATCGGGGTCAATGATGGATACGACCTGCCATTCGGGGTTATCCGGGTTATAGACGTAAGAGTAGTAACCGCTGTCCCCGTCCGCATTGATGGTGGCGATGCCGCTGTCCCCGGCCACAGCGCTGCCAAGGTTTTTGTAGATGGCGGCGGCTTTGCTGTCGGGGAAATGGTCTACGACATACAGCTGTTCCTCATCCAGATAGTCGCGGTAGCTCGCCGCCGCGACCGGCTCGGTAAGACCAAGGCTGATCTGGCCGAGGCCACTCCAAATCTGGAGCTGGGTATTGTACTGATCACCGGGAAAATACTGATCCGGCCCGACTGTTGAGGTGTGGCTGTAGGTGTAGTTGACATTGCCGTGGTTGTTCCCGTGGAGGCCCTTGCTGCAGCAGTATGCCTCGATGCCCTCAAACCAGATGAGCCAGATACCACTGACCTGTTGCTGTTTGGTGATACGGCCAGAGAGAGGGTAACCCTTATCCGAAGGCGAGGGGCGGGCTATGGCCATGGGGAAATCCAAAACCTTGAATGACGCAGGGTAGTCTGCGGCGCCGTCCGTGACATCCACCGTAAGAGTACGGGAAAGCTCGGTGCCGTCCGGCGCGGTATAGGTAAGGGTGGTGGCAAAGTCGTCCTCGGCTTTGAGGTAGAAAACCTCCGAGGATGCCGAAACGTCATGGTATTCGGGGTCAAGGATCTCGGCTGCCGTTTCCGCGTCCATGACGGCCAGGTCGTCCTCGGTGGCCGAGTAGTCGAGGAGTTCTACGGATTCCGGCAGGGCGATATGCGTGCTGCTCCCGTTTGCAGGGTACTCGATTTGGGTGAGGACGGTCACGATGGCGAACGGCTGGCCCGCGATCCGCGGTGCGCTGATGCTGGCG
>CANRBN010000133.1 GCA_947628865.1 uncultured Gemmiger sp. | reverse complement strand
TTCTCATGCCTAAAGGCGACTCGAACGGCATTTTTTGCTCTAGAGGTATCGACCTCGTCTGCGCATGTCAGCCGAGGCCGATGGATTCAGAGAACACCTTTTTCAACAGTCTGCGCCGGCCCCACAGGGGCCGGCGCTCGGCGTCTTACAGGCAGGGGAGGGACGGACGATTCACACCTCGTCGTAGATCTTTTGCATCGCGGCGCGGCAGGCGGCTGCGTTTTCGGGGGTCGTGTTTTCAAGCGTGGCGTAGACGAACGGCTTTTCGGCCTTGAGATAGCGCATGATGGCGCGGTAGTCCATCTCGCCGGTGCCGGCCCCCACAGATCTCAGGCCAAACCCCTCCTCACAGCGCACAAAATCCTTCAGATGCACCATCGCGATGTCCTTGCCCAGCGTCTCCAGCGCCTCGGCGAACAGCTCGCCGCGGCCATCGACGTTGTCAAGGTCGAGCATGTTGACGGGGTCGAACAGGATCTGCAGGTTGGGGCTGCCGATCTCATCCAGCACCCGGCGGGCGGCCTTGGGCCCCCAGACCGAGTGGCGCGCCACCGGCTCGATGGCAACGGTCACGCCGTAGCGCTCGGCGCAGCGGATGACCGGCTTGAGCCGCTCGACAAACAGCAGCAGCGTTTTTTCGCTGCGGCATTCGGGCGTGAACTTGTATTCCGCGTTGGGGGCGCCGGTCTCGGTGCCCACCATGCCGCAGCCCAAAAGGCTGGCAAAGCGGATGTGCGCATAGTATCTCTCGTAGGCGTCCTTGAGGTACGCCCCATCGGGGTGCAAAAGGTTCAGATAGTTGCCCAGCAGCGCGATGTCCAGCCCGTTTTCGTCAAAAACGTGCTTGAGGTAGTGCGCGTAGCCCGGCGTCAGCGCCGCCGGCGTGCAGGGGATATCCTTGAACAGCTTGCCCAGCGCCACATGGGCACACACGAACCCCTTTTGCCGCACCAATGGCAGCATTTGCTCGAGCGGGAGCTTTTCGGCGTCGTGCAGGCGCAGACCGAGACGGATCACAGCAAACCCTCCATTTCACAGCCGGGCCGGCGCAAAAAAGGCCCGGGTCTTCTTGACTAAAGTATACCAGACGCCGCCTTGCTTGTAAAGGGCGCCGCCGCCCTTGCCGGGCCTTGCATTTTGCCCTGCGATTGTGTACAATAAAACTGGATTCTTATTTTGTGCCGGCGCGTTGCCGACCGCCGGCCCCATACCGCCGCGCGGGCGTGCCCGCCGTTTAAGGAGAACTGCCATACGATGGAAAAACAACGTCAAAAGATCCTTGTCATCGATGATTCCGAGATGAACCGCGCCATCCTGGCCGACATGCTGGGGGAGGATTACGACATCCTCGAGGCCGCCGACGGCGTCGAGGGCGTCGAGGTGCTCGAGCGCCGAAAAAACGAGATCGCGCTGGTGCTGCTGGACATCGTCATGCCCAACATGGACGGCTTCGGCGTGCTGGAGGTCATGAACCGTGAACGCTGGATCGAAAACGTGCCGGTCATCATGGTCTCGGCGGAGAGCGGCTCCACCCAGATCGAGCGCGCCTACGAGATGGGCGTGACGGATTTCATCATGCGCCCGTTCGACGCGCTCATCGTGGCGCGCCGCGTCAACAACACCATCCTGCTGTACGCCAAGCAGAAGCGCCTGATCGGCATGGTCAACGACCAGATCGAGGCCAAGGAAAAGCGCAGCAGCATGATGGTGGATATCCTGAGCCAGATCGTCGAGTTCCGCAACGGCGAGAGCGGCCTGCACATCCTGCATGTGCGCCGCATCACCGAGCTGCTGCTCACGCATCTTGCCACCCGCACCGACCGCTACGCCATCTCCGCCGCCGAGATCGGCGAGATCGCGACCGCCTCGGCTCTGCACGACATCGGCAAGATCGCCATCCCGGAGCACATCCTCAACAAGCCCGGTCGCCTCACGCCCGAGGAGTTCGCGGTGATGAAGACCCACGCCGAGATCGGCGCCAAAATGCTGGAGGAGCTGCCCATCTACCAGGGCGACCCGCTCGTGCGCTACGCCCACGCCATCTGCCGCTGGCACCATGAGCGCTGGGATGGCCGCGGCTACCCGGACGGCCTGCGCGGGGACGCCATCCCCCTTGCCGCGCAGGTGGTGGCGCTGGCCGACGTGTATGACGCCCTGACCAGCGAGCGCGTCTACAAAAAGGCCCTCCCGCACGAGAAGGCGCTGCAGATGATCCTGGACGGCGAGTGCGGCGCGTTCAACCCCGCGCTGCTCGGCTGCCTGCGCGAGATCGCCGGCAGCATCCGCGAGGCCATGCAGGCCCCCGCCGATGACGACGAGCGCGCCGTCCATCTCACCGCGCAGGATCTGCTGCGCAGCGAAGAGCACGCGCTCGCCGAGCGCACCGCCTCCGAGCGGACGCTGCGCCTGCTCGACCACGAACGCATGAAATTCCGCTTCTTCGCCGATCTGACCGAGGAGATCCAGTTTGAGTTCAGCGTGGAGCCGAACCGCCTGTCCCTTTCGCCGCGCGGCGCAAAGCGCCTCGGCCTGCCGGAGCTCATCGATGAGCCCGGCGCGGATGACGGCCTCGCCGCGGTGCTGGGCCAGGGCGCGTGGCAGGCGGCGTCCCGCCGCCTGCGCGCCACCACGCCGGAAAACCCCGGCCAAAGCTGGGAGTGCCAGCTCCACTACGGCGGCGAGGATCGCTGGTACCGTGTTGTGGCGCGCGCCATCTGGAGCGCCGATACCCCGCCGGTCTTTGAGGGGGCGCTGGGCAAGGCGATGGACATCGACGACAGCCGCAAGCGCCTGGAGGAGGTCGAGCGCAAGGCCGCCTGCGACGGGCTCACCCACCTGTACAACCGCGCCAGCGCCAGGGAAATGATCTGCGAGCGCCTGCGCGCGAACCCGGACGGCCGCTACGCGCTGGCCATCTTCGATCTGGACGATCTGAAAAAGATCAACGACACCCACGGCCACAAGGTCGGCGACGAGGTGCTGCGCTTTTTGGCGAGCCGTCTGGAAAACAGCGTGCGCGGGCGCGACATCTCCTCCCGCGCGGGCGGCGATGAATTCCTGCTCTTTTTGGAGTACAAGCCCGCCGACGATGTACAGCACATCGTGGAGCGCATCTTCGCCCACCTCAGCGGCACCTGCGCGGGGTGCGTGGTCACGGTCAGCATGGGCGTGGCCTGCTCCGAGCTGGTCGGCGCCGAGTACGACGCGCTGTTCGAGGCCGCCGACAAGGCCCTGTATGCCGCCAAGCGCGGCGGCAAGGCGCACTACCGTTTCTACGACACGTCCATGGAGGACATGTTCTCCGCCCTGACCGATATCGAAAGCGACCATGTCAAAGGAGGCGCCCCGCGATGACTTTACAGGAATGCTATGCCGCCTTGGGCGGCGACTATGCCGATGTGATGGCCCGCCTGCGCAGCGAGCGCCTTGTGCAGAAATTCGTGCTCAAATTCGCCGATGACCCCAGCTACGCCCTGCTGCGCCAAAGCCTTGCCGACGGCAACGGCGACGAGGCCTTCCGCGCCGCGCACACCATCAAGGGCATGTGCGCGAACCTCGGGTTTTCGGCGCTGCTCGCCTCCGATTCGGAGCTGACCGAGATCCTGCGCGCCGGCCAAACGCCGGATGAGACGCTGCTGGCGCGTGTCGAGGCCGATTACACCCGCACCGTGGATGCCGTGCGCGCCTTTGCCGCCGCGCAGGCGCAATGACCAGCCCGCACGCCGGGAAAGGAGCAAGAACGTGAAAAGACGAGTCCTGCGCGAGGGCAGCATCCCCGCCACCATCGCCCTGATCCTTGTGATCGTGGCGCTGTTCATGGCGACCTTTTTTGCCATCAGCCGCTCCATCCGCGCGCGCAGCCTGGACCGCATGGAGGAGGGCGTCAACACCGTCATCGAGGAGGTCACCTCCAAGCTCGAGCGGGACAGCCGCCTGCTCAACGCCACCGCCGAGGTCCTCTCCACCGCCGACAATTTCAACATCGACGACACGCGCGAGGTCATCACCTCCGTCTCCCCCGTGCTCGAGACGATGCGCATCCGCGTGCTGCTGCCGGACGACCGCGTCATCACGCCGGACGGCAGCGTGACCGATGTCTCGGACAACGACACCATCTCCTTTGCCGTCGAGGCGCCGCTCGGCGAGCACATCTCCGACCGTGCCTACTCCAACACCGGCACGCCGGTGCTGCGCCACTATGTGCCCATCGTCCAAAACGGGCAGACGGCGGCGCTGCTCTACGGCGTCACCCCGCTGCGCGAGCTGCCGGGATCGCTCAACATCGACAACATCTACAACGCCAGCGCCAGCGTTTACATCATCGATACGCGCAACGGCGATTTCATCCTGGATACGTTCCACGAGGAGCTCGGCAACATCCGTGAATTTGACCCGGATGTTTCCCCGCGCGAGACCAAGGGCGAGACCACCTGGGAGGAATACACGCGGGACATCATGGCGCTTGGCACCGGGTACGTCATCTACCGCACCGACAGGACCGACGGCTGGGAGTACATGTATTACGCCCCCGCCGGCATCAACGAGTGGTCCATCGCCGTCTTGGTGCCGGAGCGGGAGGCCTTTGCCAGCGTCTTTGCCGTGCGGGACATCTGCCTGGCCGTGGGCATCCTGCTCATTCTGGCGGTGAGCTTTTACTACCTCATCATCCACCTGCAGGCGCGCCGCGCGGTCGCGCAGGCGGTCGAGCGCGCCGTTCTCGAGGAAAAGCTGCAAAAGGCCGAGGCCGCCGAGCGCGCCAAGACCACCTTTTTGTCCAACATGAGCCACGACATCCGCACCCCGATGAACGCCATCATCGGCTTTACCACGCTGGCCCAGACCAACCTGGACAACAAGGAGCGCGTGCAGGAGTATCTGCGCAAGATCATGTCCTCCTCCAACCACCTGCTCTCGCTCATCAACGATATCCTCGATATGAGCCGCATCGAGAGCGGCCGCCTCAACATCGAGGAGAAGGAGTGCAGCATCTCGGATATCTTCCGCGATATGCGCAACATCATCCTCACCCAGATGGAGGC
>CANRBN010000132.1 GCA_947628865.1 uncultured Gemmiger sp. | reverse complement strand
TACACCGCGTTTGCGCCGTCGATCTCACCGGTCTGCAGCCGGTGCACCCAGTAATTCAGGCCGTCGTCATCCGGGTCGCGATCCATGCAGACCTGGTACAGCCGGGTGACGAACTCCGTCAGCTTTTCTTTCTGCTCGGCGTCCTCGAACGAGATCTGGCCCGTAAGATACTGGGAAAAGCCCACTTCCGTCACAGAGGGGTCGGGTATGCGGGTGTCAACGGCGTATTGCAGAACAAACTCGCCCAGGCTCCCGTCAATGGAATAAACGCCGTCCGCAAAGGTATAGTATTGCTCAACGGGCCCGGGGGCGCCGGTCGGGGGAACGAAGTCCAGGTGACGGATGCGGTCGGCGTTTTGCGCCCCCACGCGGGAGCGCAGGTCGATGATGTAGCGGTTGCCCACACGCTGGACCAGCGAAGAAGAGATCGCCTGGTCGAGCTCGGCTGTGGCGATATGGGGGTTGTGGCTCAGATCCAGCCAAAAGATGGAATTGTTCTGGCACAGCAGGCTGGCAAGCGCAGGCGACCCGCTGACATCCAGCGCCTGCAGCCTGTTGCTGGAGCAATCCAGAGAGCGCAGCGCGCTCAGACCGGAGAGATCCAATGCGGTCAGCTGGTTGTTGGAGCAGTCCAGCTTCTCCAGCAGCGGCGTATGGCGGAGATCCAGGGACGATAACCGGTTGCCGGTGCAGTTCAGCGTCGTCAACAGCTGCGTATGCCTGAGATCCAGCGTCGACAGCGCGCTGTTGCCACAAAACAGCGACTGCAGCTGCCCGGCGCCATCCAGGCGCAGATCGGTCAAGTCGGTATAATTGCAGTACAGCGTTTGCAGCCGCGGGTTGCCGCCCAAGTCCAGCTTGGTGATGGGCGTGGAGCTGCAATCCAGATATTCCAGCTGCGGGTTGCCGCTCACATCCAGCGATGTGATAAGGGCCCCGGCACAGGTCAGGTTTTTCAGCTGCGGGTTGCCGCTCACATCCAGCGAAGTCCATCCGCAGCTGCCGCAGTTGAGGCTCTGCAGCCTGGGGAACCGGCGCAGGTCAAAAGGCGAGACCTTCTGCCTCTCAAAGCTCAGCTCCATCAGGTTGGGGAAATTCTCCACGCCCTGCAGGGTGGACATGGGGTTCGTAAGATGCCCGTACCGGTCAGGCAGGCCGGACACGTCGATCCTGGTGACCAGGGCACACTCTTCCGGCGTGAGCACACCGTCCTGCGCGCCCGGCACATTGGCCTGGATGTAGGCAAGGAAATTGGAGTCGGGGAAAACGATCCCATCCACGGGGATGCCGGATGCCGCATCGTACACCGGCGCCGTTTCCGTCGGGAGGCTCCCATCCGAAAGCGCGGCTCCCGCCGCCGGCTCCGGCTCGGCGGTCGGCGCGGGCTCGGCGGTCGGCACGGGCTCGGCGGTCGGCGCAGGCTCGGCGGTCGGCGCGGGCTCGGCGGTCGGCACGGGCTCGGCGGTCGGCGTCTCTGCAAAGGCGGTCAGGGCGCCGCCGCATGCCAGCGCCAGAGACAGGACCATTGCCAAAACAAGGTTCCGCATCGAAAAACATCTCCCTTTTTGTCTTTTTGCTTTTCATTATAGGTAAGGCCCCGCAAAATGTCAACATTCCCCATCGGCGCGGGAGCGGCGCGCAGTTTTCTCTTGTCTGCGGCAAAAAAACATGATATGATACCGGTAAGCCGCAAGGTGGCCGTGCGGGCCGCATCACATCCGGAACCCTTGAAAAGGAGAATGTCCCATGAACAAGCCCACCGTCTATTTTACCCGCGCCATCAGCCCCGGGAGCGTCGTCACGATGTATGAAAAGCTCGGCGTCACGCTGCCGGGCAAGGTGGCCGTCAAGGTGCATTCCGGCGAGGAGGGCAACCAGAACTACCTGCGCCCGGAATTTCTGCGCCCGATGATCGAGCGCGTCCAGGGCACCGTGGTCGAGTGCAACACCGCCTATGAGGGCGAGCGCAACGCCACCCCCAAGCACATCCGGCTGCTGCAAAGCCACGGCTGGAGCCGCTGCTTCACCGTCGACCTGCTCGACGCCGAGGGCCCCGATCTGGAGCTTGCCATCCCCGGCGGCAAGGTGCTCAAGAAAAACCTTGTCGGCAAAGATCTTGCCAACTATGATTCGCTGCTCGTGCTCTCGCACTTCAAGGGCCACCCGATGGGCGGCTTCGGCGGGGCGCTCAAGCAGCTGTCCATCGGCTGCGCCTCCAGCGTGGGCAAGTGCCTCATCCACTCCGCCGGCGCCTGCGCCGACCAGGAGATCGTATGGGACAACTGTGCCAGCCAGGAGCAGTTCACCGAGGCCATGGCCGACGCCGCCATGAGCGTGGCGGAGATGTTCAAGGGCAAGGCCGCCTATGTCAGCCTGATGGTCAACCTCTCGGTCGACTGTGACTGCTGCGCCATCGCCGAGGATCCCTGCATGAAAGACATCGGCATCCTCTCCTCGCTCGACCCCGTGGCGCTCGACCAGGCCTGCATCGACCTTGTGTTCTCCTCCGGCGATCGCGGGCGCGACCATTTCGTCGAGCGCGTCGAGACCCGCCGGGGCCGCCACATCCTCGAGGCCGCCGCGGCGCTCGGCTTCGGCAGCCGGGAATACGACCTTGTCGAGGTATGAACTACATCATCACCATCCAAATTGCAATAAAACGCAGGGGCCGGATGCATCCGGCCCCTGCTCAGCGTGTCGAGAAACTCGACACGCTGCAAAAGAGGGGCTCGGCTAAGCTGGCTGCGCCAGTCCGCCTGTGCCCCTCTCTTGGACACACCCCGTCGCAAAAAATGTCGTTCTCATGCCTAAAGGCGACTCGAACGGCATTTTTTGCTCTAGAGGTATCGACCTCGTCTGAGTCTGTGGCCTAAGAGCCGCGCTTTGCGCGGTTGGCCTCCGACGTGCGCCTGCGGGCGCGAACATGTCAGCCGAGGTCGATGGATTCAGAGAACACCTTTTTCGACAGTCTGCACAGGGGCCGGATGCATCCGACCCCTGCGTCATTTCCCCAAAAATACAAATCGTATAATTGGAACGCGGAAATATTACAAATTGGTATATCCCATCAGGTATTCGTCCACGGCTGCGGCGGCGTCGCGCCCCTCGCGCAGCGCCCACACCACAAGGCTCTGGCCGCGCCGCATATCGCCGCACGCGAACACGCCCGGCACGTTGGTGGCAAAGCGGTCGTCGGCCACGGTGCCGCGCGCGGTGCGCTGCACGCCGAACGCATCGGCCACATAGCCCTCGCACCCGGTAAAGCCGGCGGCGATGAGCACGAGCTCGCAGTCGACGGTCGATTCCTCGCCGGTGGGCACCATGACCGTGCGCCCGTTCTCATCCCTGGGGGCGAGCTTCTGCACCACGGCGCCGCGCACATGGCCGTTTTCGTCGGCCAGAAACTCCTTGACGGTCGTCTGCCACAGGCGCGGGTCACGGCCAAAGACGGCGATGGCCTCCTGCTGGCCGTAGTCGGTCTTGAGCACCCTGGGCCATTCCGGCCAGGGGTTCGATTCGGCGCGCTGCGCGGGCGGGCAGGGCAGCATCTCCAGCTGGGTCACGCCGGCGCAGCCCTGCCGGATGGCGGTGCCGACGCAGTCGTTGCCGGTATCGCCGCCGCCGATGATGAGCACCCGTTTGCCCGCGGCGCTCTCGCCGGTGCCGTCGGCGTGCCCCGGCTCGAGCAGGGCTTTGGTCGCGCCGGTCAGGTACTCGACGGCAAAGCGGATGCCCGCGGCGCCGCGCCCCGGCACGTTCAGGTCGCGCGGCTGCCTGGCCCCGCAGCAGAGCACGACGGCGTCATGCTGCGCGGCGAGCGCATCGGGCGCGGGGCCGGTCGCGCCGCCCACGTCGGCGCCGGTCACAAAAGCCACGCCCTCGGCCCGCATCAGCTCGACGCGCCGCTCCACGACCCACTTTTCCAGCTTCATGTTGGGGATGCCGTACATCAAAAGGCCGCCGGGGCGGTCGTCCCGCTCATACACGACGACCTTGTGCCCGCGCTTGTTGAGCAGGTCGGCCACCGCGAGCCCCGCCGGGCCGGCGCCCACCACGGCCACCGATTTGCCGGTGCGCGCGGGCGGCGGCACGGGGCGGAGCACACCGCTCTCGTAGCCGTATTCGATGATGGCACGCTCGTTCTCCCGCACCGTGACGGGGCTGCCGGTGGTCATGCCGCAGGTGCAGGCGGCCTCGCACAAGGCCGGGCACACGCGGCTGGTGAACTCCGGAAAGCGGTTGGTGGCGAGCAGCCGCCGCACCGCCAGCTCCCAGTGGCCGTTGAAGACCAGGTCGTTCCATTCCGGGATGAGGTTGTTCAGCGGGCAGCCGCTCACCATGCCGCACAGCGCCATGCCGCTCTGGCAGAAGGGCACGCCGCAGTCCATGCAGCGCGCGCCCTGCGCCTGCTGCTCGTCGGTGTGCAGCGGCAGATGGAACTCGTTGAAATTCCGGATGCGCTCGGCGGGCGGCAGCTCGGTGCCCGTCTGGCGCGTGATCGTCATAAATCCAGTGGGATTTCCCATGGTAGAGCCTCCCCTATAAAGCGCATCGTGCTCAGCCGGCGTTCTTCATCGCGTAGAACGCCTCGATCTGTGCCTGCTCGCTGTCCTCGCCCTTTTCCTCCATCTGGGCGATGAGGCGCAGCATCTTGTCGTAATCGTGCGGCAGCACCTTTTTGAATTTGGGCAGCCAGGCGGCAAAATCGTCGAGGATCTGCTGCCCGCGCGCGCTGCCGGTGGCCGCCACATGCTCGTGGATCAGATCCTTGAGCTGGGCCACGTCGTACCGGTTCTCGACCGGCTCCAGACTGACCATATCCTTGTTGACGCGCTGGTAGAGGTCGCGCGCCTCGTCGAGCACATAGGCGATGCCGCCGCTCATGCCGGCGGCAAAATTCTTGCCGGTGCGGCCCAAAACCACCGCGACGCCGCCGGTCATGTACTCGCACCCGTGGTCGCCCACGCCCTCCACGACGGCGACGGCGCCGGAGTTGCGCACGCAGAAGCGCTCGCCGGCCACGCCGTTGATGAACGCCTTGCCGCCGGTGGCGCCGTACAGCGCCACGTTGCCGATGACGATGTTCTCGCC
>CANRBN010000131.1 GCA_947628865.1 uncultured Gemmiger sp. | reverse complement strand
AACGCCCGCTTCGCGGGCTTTTGGCCCGACAGACTACCCGCGGCGCCGCCCGCCGCAAAGGAGAGACCCGCATGGATCAACTGCAAAAGGCCCGCGCAGACATCGACGCCATCGACGCGCAGATGGCCGCCCTGTTCGAGCAGCGCATGCGCGCGGTGGGCGAGGTGGCGCAGTACAAGGCCGCCACCGGCAAGCCGGTGTTCGACGCCGCGCGCGAGCGGGCCGTGCTGGAGCAAAACACCGCCCGCATCGCCGACGAGGCCCTGCGCCCCTACTACCGCCGCTTTTTGCAGCAGGCGATGGACGTCTCCAGCGCGTGGCAGCGCCGGCTGCTGGGGCGCGACGGCGCCGCCTATCAGGGCGTCGAGGGCGCGTGGAGCCACATCGCGCTGCGGCGGCTGTTCCCGTTCGCGCGGGCCAAGGCCTTCTCCACCTGGGCCGAGGTGTGCGATGCCGTCGCCGGCGGCGAGCTGCAATTTGGCGTTCTGCCGTTTGAAAATTCCAACGCCGGGGATGTCTCCGCCGTGCTCGACCTTTTGTACGGCGCGCCGGAGCTCTCGGTCACGGCGATGGCCGACCTGCCTGTCCGGCAGGATCTGCTGGGCGTGCCGGGCGCCGCGCTCACCGATATCAAGACGGTGCTCAGCCACCAGCAGGCGCTCGCCCAGAGCCGGCTGTTCCTGCAGCGGTACGGCCTTGCCGCGCGCGAGTGGGGCAACACCGCCGACGCCGCGCGCCATGTGGCCGAGACCGGCGACAAAACGCTGGCCGCCATCGCCAGCGCCGAGACGGCCGAGCTGTACGGGCTCACGATCCTGGCCGCCGGCGTCAACGAGGACGGCGACAACACCACCCGCTTCATCGTCGTCGAGAAGGCCGCGCCCGCCCCCGCGCCGCGCGCCGGCCAGCGGCTGGGGCTTTTGTTCACCGTCGACCACAAGCCCGGGCGCCTTGCCCGCGCCATCGAGTACATCGGCGGGCAGGGCTTCAACATGGAGTGCATCAAGAGCCGCCCGCTGCCGCATGTGCCGTTCGAGTACTATTTCTATGTGCAGCTCGTCTGCCAGCAGGATCTCGACGCCGCGGCCTGCCAAGGCCTGCTGCAACGGATGGAGACGCTGTGCCGCACCGTGCGCGTGCTCGGCGTGTTCGACCTCAAGGCCTACGACTGACGCCGCAAAGGAGGCTGAGCCATGAAACTGACCATGCGCCTGGGCGCCCGCAGCTACGACATCATCCTCAAGCGCGGCTGCCTGAAAAATCTGCACCAGTTCACCGATACCGCGCGCCGCCGCGTGTTCATCCTGACCGACAGCGGCGTGCCGGCGCAGTACGCCCGGACGGTGCTGGCCCAGTGCCCGCGGGGCAGCGTGTACACCGTGCCGCAGGGCGAGGGGAGCAAAAGCCTCAGGGTGTACGGGCAGGTGCTGGGCGCGATGCTCGCCGCCGGCCTTGACCGCAAAGACCTGCTCGTCGCCGTGGGCGGCGGCGTCGTGGGGGACTTGGGCGGCTTTTGCGCCGCCACCTACATGCGCGGCATCGACTTTGTCAACTGCCCCACCACCGTGCTCGCGCAGGTCGATTCCTCCATCGGCGGCAAGACCGCCATCGACCTGGGCCCCACCAAAAACATCGTCGGCGCGTTCTGGCAGCCGAAGCTCGTGCTGGCCGACCCCGACACCCTCGCCACCCTGCCGCCGCGCCAGGTCGCGAACGGCCTGGCCGAGGCGCTCAAGACCGGCCTCATCGGCGACCCGCAGCTGTTTGCCCTGTTCGAGCGCGGCGACCCCGCGCAGGCGCTCGAGCAGATCATCTACCGCAGCCTGTGCTTCAAAAAAAAGACCGTCGAGGCCGACGAGCACGAGCAGGGCCAGCGCGCCTGCCTCAACTTCGGGCACACCATCGGCCACGGCATCGAGGCCGTGCGCGGCGTCAGCGCCCGGCGCAAAACGGGGCTCTACCACGGCGAATGCGTCGCGCTGGGCATGCTGCCGATGATCGAGGACAAGGCCCTGCAAAAGCGCACCCGCGCCATCCTGCGCAAGCTGGGCCTGCCCACCGCCCTGCGCGGCGACAAGCGGAAGATCCTTGCGCAGATGCAGCACGACAAAAAAGCCCGCGGCGGCGCCGTCACGGTCATCCGCGTGCCGGGGCTGGGCTGCTGGCGCGCCGACACCGTCCCGATGGACGAGCTCGGCGCGCTGCTGGGGCTTGAGACGGAGGCTTTGGAATGAAAAACACCTTTGGAAGCGCCGTCAGCCTGACGATCTTCGGCGAGAGCCACGGCCCCGCCGTCGGCGCCGTGCTGGACGGCCTGGCCGCCGGCCTGCCGGTGGACGGGGCGGCCATCGCCGCCGCGCTCGAGGGCCGCCGCGCCCGCGGGGACGGGCTCTCCACCGCGCGAAAGGAGCCCGACGAGGTCGAGTTTTTGTCCGGCGTCAAAAACGGGCACACGACCGGCACGCCGCTCACGCTGCTCCTGCGCAACACCGACACCCGCGGCGGCGATTACCAAAAGACCGCCGCGCTTTTGCGCCCCGGCCACGCCGACTACACGGCCCTTGCGAAATACGAGGGCTGGCAGGACGCCGCCGGCGGCGGGCATTTCTCGGGCCGGCTCACGGCCCCGGCGGTGGCCGCCGGCGCTGTGTGCGAGGGCGTGCTGGCCGCGCTCGGCATCCGCGTATACACCCACATCGCGCGCTGCGCCGGCGTCGACGACGCCCCGCTCGACCCCTTGTGCGAGTCGCTGCCGGCGCTCACGCCCGGGCACTTCGCCCTCATCGACGCCGACCGGGAGGCCCCCATGCAGGCGGCCATCCGCGCCGCCGCGGCGGAGGGCGACAGCGTCGGCGGCATTCTGGAGACCGCCGTCACCGGCCTGCCCGCCGGCATCGGCGAGCCGTGGTTCGACAGCGTCGAGAGCGAGCTCGCCCACCTGATGTTCGCCATCCCCGCCTGCAAGGGCATCGAGTTCGGCGCCGGCTTCGGCTTTGCCGGGCTGCGCGGCAGCGCCGCCAACGACCCGTTCGTGCTCAGGGATGGCCGCATCGCCACCGCCGCCAACCGCAACGGCGGCGTGAACGGCGGCATCACGAACGGCATGCCGGTGGTGTTCCGGACCGTGCTCAAGCCCACCCCCAGCATCTATAAGGAGCAATCCACCGTCGACTATGCCGCCATGCGACCGGCCACCTTGCAGATCAAGGGCCGGCACGACCCCTGCATCGTGCCGCGCGCGGCGGCGGTGCAGACGGCGCTCACCGCGTTCGGCCTGCTCGACCTGCTCACCGTGCGCTACGGCACGCTGGCCCAAAAGCACGGCCTGCCCGGGAAATAAAATACGGAAAGGGGAGCCGTTATGGAATACGGTCTCATCGGTGCCCGCGTGGGGCACAGCTGGTCGGCGCGCATCCACCCGATGCTGGCCGACTATCGCTACGAGCTCATGGCCCTGCCCACCGAGGCCGAGGCCCGCGCCTTTTTGGAAAAGCGTGACTTCAAGGCCATCAACGTCACCATCCCGTACAAGCGGCTGGTCATCCCCTACTGCGACGTGCTCGACCCGCTGGCCGCCGAGATCGGCGCCGTCAACACCGTGGTCAACCGCGGCGGCAGGCTGTACGGCTACAACACCGATTACGACGGCTTCGACTACCTCGCCCGCGCCCACGGCGTCGACCCGGCGGGCAAGACGGTGCTGATCTTGGGCACCGGCGGCACGCGCAGGACGGTGGCGGCCTGGTGCCGCGCCCACGGCGCCAGGGAGGTGCTGGTGGCCGGGCGCAGCGGCGGCACGCGCGAGATGCTCACCTACGCGCAGGCGATGGAGCGCGGCGACGCCAACATCATCGTCAACGCCAGCCCCGCCGGCATGTACCCGGAGAACGGCTCCTGCCTGCTCGACCCCGCGCGCTTCGACGAGCTCGAGGCCGTGCTGGACGTCGTGTACAACCCCCTCACGCCCGAGCTGCCGCAGCGCGCGCGCGCCGTCGGCGTGCCGGCCTGGGGCGGGCTCGAGATGCTGGCAGGGCAGGCGGTGCACGCCGTGCAGCACTTTACCGGCCAGACCCTTGACGCCGACGCCGAGACGGCCCGCATCCATCTGGCCCTCAAGCGGGAATGCTGCAACGTCTCGCTCATCGGCATGCCGGGCAGCGGCAAGAGCACCATCGCCGCGGCGCTGGCCGAGGCGCTGGGCAAAAAGCTCGTCGACCTCGACGCCGCCATCGAGCAGCGCGCCGGCATGCCCATCCCCGACATCTTCGCCCGCCAGGGCGAGGCGGCGTTCCGCCGGCGCGAGGCCGCGGCGCTGGCCGACATCAGCAAGGAGCCGGGGCAGGTCATCGCCTGCGGCGGCGGCATCATCAAAACGCCCGGCAACAACCGCCGCCTGCGCCAGAACGGCCCCGTTTTGTGGGTGCAGCGCCCGGTGGCGCACCTGGCCACCAGCGGGCGGCCCCTCTCCCGCGGGCGTAGCGCGCTGCGCCAGATGGAGCGCGACCGCTACCCGCTCTACGCCGCCGTCGCCGACGCCGTCATCGACAATACCGGCGCCCTCGAGACGGCTGTGCAGGCGGCCTTGGCCGCCTTTGAGACCTGCCTCGACGAACCGACACTGTAAAGGAGCGTACCCCATCCCATGATCATCTCCACCAAAAAAGGCACCCCGCAGGCCGAGATCGACCGCATCATCGAAAATTTTGAGCGGCAGGGCCTTTCCGTCACCCTCATCCGCGGCACCGACTACAACGTCTTCGGCCTCGTCGGCGACACCACCCGCATCGCCGAGAAGGACGTTCTCGCGAACCCCTGGGTCGAGAACGTCACCCGCGTCTCGGCGCCCTACAAGCGCGCCAACCGCCTGTTCCACCCCGAGGATACCGTCGTGGATGCCGGCGGCGTGCCCATCGGCGCCACGGCGCCGGTGGCCGTCATCGCCGGGCCGTGCAGCATCGAGGGCGAGGCGCACACCCTGAAGATGGCGCGCCTCGTCCAACAGGGCGGCGCCACGCTGCTGCGCGGCGGCGCCTACAAGCCGCGCACGAGCCCCTATTCCTTTCAGGGCCTTGGCACCGAGGGCATCCTTGCCATGGTCAAGGCCCGCGAGGAGACCGGCCTGC
>CANRBN010000130.1 GCA_947628865.1 uncultured Gemmiger sp. | reverse complement strand
GGTCAGCAAAAAGGCGTCCGGGTCGCGGCGGTAAAAGCGGGCGCAAAGCTCTGCCGCGCTGTCGGTCAGGGGGATGGTGCGCACGGACGTGTCGCTCTTGGGCGCGCTGATGACGACCCGGGTCTTTTCGCCGCCGCCGTCAAGGTTTTTCAGCCGCTGCATGGTCGCGGTCACCCGGATGGTTTTGTCGCGCAGCGATACGTTGCCCCAGCGCAGCGCGCACAGCTCGCCGATGCGCAGCCCGGTTTGCAGCGCCAGCAGCGTGCCGAACTTGCATTCATCCATGTCGGTCTGCAAAAACGCGATAAACCGTGCCTGCTCCTGCAAATCAAGCACCCGAGCGTCCTTTTTTTGCTCTCTGGGATAGGTGATCTCAACGGCGGGGAACAGCCCCGGGTACAGCGCCGCGGTGTATTTCAGGATCGAGCGCAGCACGGTGAGGATGTCGCGCACGGTCTTGGCGCCCAGCCCCTGTTCGAGCAGCTCCCGCTTGAACCGCTCGGCCTGCGGCGTGGTGAGCCCCGCCGGGCAGCAGCCGCCCAGCCCGGGCAGGATATGGTTTTGCAGGATGGTATCATATTTCACAAAGGTCGAATCCTTGACCCTGCCGCGCTCCATGCGCAGCCATTCCTCGCAGTAAAAAGCAAACCTGTGGCGTTGGCGCGCCACAGGCAAGGGCTTGTTTGTCAGGATCGCGGCTTTGCACAGCATGGATTTTTCCCGGGCTTCCTGGTACGTTTTACCGTAACAAAAACCGTATTGGATCTTGCCGGACAGCTCGCGGCCCTTGATGTAGCGGGCCTCCCAACGGCCATCCTTGCGTTTGAAGATGTTTTCCCCTTTTCTTGGCATGATGATTGACCTCCTTGAGTAGACTTGGGTAACCATATTATATAAAGGTGCGGGCGCCGCGGGCACATCCCGGGTGGAAAGCGGACGGCCCATTTGACTGCGCAAAAAACAGAAAACGCCCCAAAACGGGGCGGAAAAGGCACAGCATTCCTGTTTTGTTTTTAACAAAATACACAAACATCCCGCAAAAAAATATGGCATGCCTATTGAAAACGGCGGACAGACATAGTATAATGAACATTGTTATATTGTGGTGGAATATGGCGCAGAGTGGTGAACTCTGCGTCTTTTGTATGCCCGGAAGACCGGGAGATCTGCGCGCGGAGAGGAGCTTGATGGCGGCGGGGCGTTCGCGCGCGGGGTGCGAACGCTGCGTGAAAAGGGGCGCCCCGGCAGAGAAATTGGAAAGAAGCGTTGGCGCCGGGGAACTTCTGTGCTATACTGAAAGCGGCCAGGGGGAACGGCGAGCCGGCATCGACCCGGGCGTCCCGCCAAAGCTGCCGCAGACCGCGCCCCGCCCTCAAAGGGATCTTATAAAGCGCAAACCGCAAAGGAGGTTTTTATGCAAAGCCCGAACATCCCCGCCGTCAGGCTGGGGCTCATCGCCGTATCGCGCGACTGCTTCCCCATTGCCCTCTCCGAGAAGCGCCGCGCGGCCGTCGCCGCCGCCTGTGCCGCCAAGGGCACGCCGATCTATGAGGCCAAGACCACCGTCGAGAACGAGAAGGACATGCTCGCCGCCGTGGCCGAGGTAAAAGATCAGGGCTGCAACGCCGTCGTCGTCTTCCTCGGCAACTTCGGCCCCGAGACGCCGGAGACGCTCATCGCCAAAGCCTTTGACGGCCCCTGCATGTTCGTGGCGGCCGCCGAGGGCGACGGCGACCTCATCAATGGCCGCGGCGACGCCTTCTGCGGCATGCTCAACTGCTCCTACAACCTCGGCATGCGGCATCTGAGGGGCTACATCCCCGAATACCCGGTCGGCACCGCCGACGAGCTGGCCGACAAGATCGCGGAATTTGTCCCCATCGCCCGCGTCATTCTCGGCTTGAAGGGTCTTAAAATCATCACCTTTGGCCCGCGCCCGCAGGATTTCTTTGCCTGCAACGCGCCTATCAAGGGACTGTACGAGCTGGGCGTGGAAATTGAAGAAAACTCCGAGCTCGATCTGCTGGTCAGCTATAAAGAACACGCCGACGATCCGCGCATCCAGGAAGTCTGCGCCGACATGGCCGCCGAGATGGGCGAGGGCCGGTATTACCCCGACCTGCTGGCCCGCATGGCGCAGTTTGAATTGACGCTTCTGGATTGGGCCGAGGCCCACAGGGGCGCGCGCCAGTATGTGGCCTTTGCCGACAAATGCTGGCCGGCGTTCCCCAGCCAGTTCGGCTTTGAGCCCTGCTATGTCAACAGCCGGCTGGCTTCCCGCGGCATCCCGGTCTCCTGCGAGGTCGATATCTACGGCGCGCTTTCGGAGTACATCGGCATCTGCGCCTCCGGCGACACCGTGACCCTGCTCGATATCAACAACAGCGTGCCGCGGTACATCTATGACGAGGACGATATCAAAAAGTACGGTTACGAGCTGACCGACACCTTCATGGGCTTCCACTGCGGCAACACGCCGAGCTGCAAGATGTGCTCGGCGCGTGCCGTCAAGTACCAGCTCATCCAGCACCGCCTGCTCGAGCCGCAGGGCTCGGAGCCGGATTTCACGCGCGGCACCCTCGAGGGCGACATCGCCCCCGGCGACATCACGTTCTATCGCCTCCAGTGCGACAGCGAGGGGACTCTGCGCGCCTACATCGCCCAGGGCGAGGTACTGCCGGTGGCGACGCGGTCTTTTGGCGGCATCGGCATCTTTGCCATCCCCGAGATGGGGCGCTTCTACCGCCATGTGCTGATCGAGAAGCACTACCCGCACCACGGCGCCGTGGCCTTCGGGCATTACGGCAAGACGCTGTTCGAGGTCTTCAAGTATTTAGGCGTTGCCGACATCGCGTACAACCGGCCCAAGGCGCTGCCCTACCCGACCGAGAACCCGTGGGCGTAAGATACCCCCCAATAAAACAACGAGCGGCCCGCTGTGTAAACAGCGGGCCGCTTGAGCGTGTCGAGAAAAAATCCTGCCAAAACCCGGCGGGGACAGGGGCACAGGGCGCCCCGGTGGGGCCCCCGCGCTACGGTCTCAGATCCGTCGCGTCTTCGCCGCAGACGCAGGGCGGCTCGTCAAATGGATAGCCGAGCGCGCGGTACAGCTCGTACGCCTTTTGCACAAAGCGCTCGGTCACGCAGAAATGCTCGGCGATCTCGGGCAGGGTGTCGCCGCGGCGCAGGCAGGCGGCCAGCTCGGCATAGGGCAGGTTTTTGAGGATGGCGGCCTTGTCGGCGCGGTACTCGGCCTGGCATTTGAGCTGGTAGGGGCTGTAGGGCAGGTAAAACGTGCCGCTGGAAAAGTGCGCCTGCTCGTGGATCAAGGCGGTGCGCAGCTCGGCCTCGGTGCCGAAATGCGCCGGATCCACCCCCACGATGCGCCCGTTTTGCAGCGCCAGGCAGCTGTGGGCGCGCAGCGGCACCGGCAGCACAAGGATATCCTGCTCATCCAGCTCGCGCTCGGTCTGTTCCAGCGTGTAGGGCACTTGCGGCTCCTTTCCGGCGGCGGGGCGCGCCCGCAGCGAAAGGCGGGCGGCTAGCGGCGGCCTCGGTTGATCTCCGCGCGCAGGCGGATGAGGGTGGCGATATCGGCCTTGTCGTCCTCGGTCAGATAGCGCTTGAGGTTCTCATAGGCGGCGATGGGCTCCTCGCGGATGTCCAGCGCGGCCACGTCCGGCGCGGGGGCCGGCGCCTCGGCCCCGGTCAGCGCCGAGACCGGCACGCCGAAATACTCGGCGATGCGGGTGGCGTGGCGCAGGCCCAGCTGGCGCGTGCGGCCCGTGCTCAGCTCCGAAAGCGTGCTGCGCGGGATGCCAAGCTCCCTGCACAGCTGCGTCACGTTGATGCCGCGGCTGCGGCACAGCGCGCGGATGGCGTCATACATTTCGCTCATAACGGCCTCTTTTCCGGGTACAGGATGGTCGGTAAGGCCATTATATTACAGAATTATGTAATTGTCAAGAGCGATTACGGAGCTTGCGCCGGCGCGGCGGCCCGCAAGGTGAGTATAACACAAATGCCGTCCGATAGAACGGACGGCAAGCGCGGCCGCGCAAAAAAGGCGGGGTCAGCGGTCTTTGGTGAATTCATACAGCAGGCTGGAAAAAATGTCCAGCTGCCGCGGGGTGAGCGCCCTGGCGCCGGGCGCGCGGGGGCTTTGCAGCTCGACCACCAGCGTTTTGACGAGGGCGGCCTGCGCGGGGGTCAGCTGCTCGACCGGCACCATCTCGCGCTGCTCCAGCCCCGCCAGATAATCGAGCGAGACGCCGTACAGCGCGGCCAGATCGGTCAGCACATCGAGCGGCGGCACCCGCAGGCCGGCCTCGTACCCGCTGATCACCGATTTGGCCTTGTTCAGCTTGCGGCCCAGCGTCTCCTGGCTCCAGCCGCGGGCCTTGCGCAGCGCGCGCAGCCGCGCACCCATATCGTACATACGGCAACCACCCCACCTGTTTTGTAAAAGTTCCTCTGGTGACAGTCTACCGTATTGACGTTCTATAAATGCGGAATTATAATAGATAAAATTCTAAAATATAGAATTATGAAAGGGCCGTCCGCGCCGCAAACGGCGCACGGACGGCATCAAAACGGATATGGAAAGCAAAAGTCCGCCCGGGAAAAGCGGAACAAATACAAAAATCAAGTGCGGCGATGTAGAACTTGACCTCCGCGCCGGTGTGGTGTGGTGCGGCGGGCTGCCGGCGCGGCTGACGCCCAAGGAGAGCGCGCTGCTGGCGGTGCTGCTGGCGGCCCCGGGGCGGGTGTTCACGCGGGCGGCGCTGCTGGACATGGTGTGGCAGGTGCCCTGCGGCGGGGCGCTGCGCACGCGCACGGTGGATATGCACATCCGCCACCTGCGCCAAAAGCTGGGCCGGGGGCGCATCGAGACGGTGTTCAGGTGCGGCTACCGGTGGAACGGTTGAAGCGCGCCGAGGCGGAACGGCGGGGCGCGGGCGGCGTGGAGATGGCACGATTTGAGACCGTAGGGCGGGGGCCCCACCGGGGCGCCCTGCGGCCCTCACCCCGCCGAGGTTGAACGGCGGCCAGAGGGCTGGCCGCCCTGCGGCGCGGAGATGGCACGATTTGAGACCGTAGGGCGGGGGCCCCACCGGGGCGCCCTGCGGCCCTCACCCCGCCGAGGTTGAA
>CANRBN010000129.1 GCA_947628865.1 uncultured Gemmiger sp. | reverse complement strand
CAGCCGCGGCACGGCCAGGCACAGCCCGCAGCCCAGCAGCGCGGCCCCCAGCACCGCGGCCAGCCGGCGGCTCCGGCGCCGCCCGCCGCGCCCCAGCTCCAGATGTACCGCCATCGCCGCCGCCCCCTTTCGTGCTGTTTTCACTGTATGCCGCCACGCGGGGCTTTTACCACCGCGCAAACTCTGCTATAATAAGGAAAAACCGTACAACGAGGTGCCCCATGTACCGATTGCTGCTTTTGGATATCGACGGCACGCTGCGCCCGCAGGGGCACCGCTGCATCCCGGCGGAAAACGTCACCGCCGTGCGGGCGGTGCAGCGCGCCGGCGTCAGGGCGGCGGTGGCCACCGGGCGCGGGCGCGCCAGCGTGACCGACGCGCTGCTTGCCGGCCTTGCCCCCGATTACTGGCTGTGCGCCGCCGGCGCGCAGGTCGAGGACGCGGCGGGCCGCGTCTTGCACCGCGCCACCATGACCGCCGCCGAGGTCGAGGCGGTCACGGCGTTCTGCGACGCCCGCGGCTGGCCCGTGCGCTTCACGTTCACCGACGGCAGCTACGCCTACGTCGGGTATGAGCGCTTTGCCGAGCAGGAGCGCCGGCTCGACCACGGCATCGGCCTCCGGGACGGCAGCCGGCGCGACCGGCATCTCGGCGGGGAGCTGCCGTTTTCGGCCTACGGGCCCATCCCGCGCGGCGCGGCGGCGGAATTTGCCGCCGCCTGGCCCGGCCTCGCGCTGCGCTTTGTGTATGAGGGAGGCGCCGCCATCGCCGCCGCGGACGAGGCGGCCAGCTGCGATATCCTGCCCGCCGGCGTCGACAAGGCCGCCGGCCTGCGCGCGCTGTGCGCCGCCGTCGGCGTGCCCGAGAGCGACTGTGTGGCCATCGGCGATTCCGACAACGACGCCGGCATGCTGCGCGCGGCGGGCCTTGGCATCTGTGTGGCGGGCGGCAGCGACGCGGCGCTCGCCGCCGCCGACCGCGTCTGCCCGCCGGCTGCCGGCAACGGCGTGGCCGCCGCCTGCCGCGCCCTCTGGCCGGAGGCCTTCGCGTGAGCGCGCCGCTGCCCGCCGGCTACACGCTCGTGGGGCCGGGCCTGCCCCCGCTGTGCGACAGGGACGCCGGCGCGCGGGCGCTGATCCTGGGCAGCTTCCCCAGCCCCAAAAGCCGCGAGCAGGGCTTTTACTACGGACACCCGCAAAACCGCTTCTGGCCGCTCCTGGCGGCGCTGACCGGCGAGCCGGTGCCCGCCCGGGAGGACATCGCCGCCAAGCGCGCCATCCTCCTGCGGCACGGGCTGGCCGTGTGGGACGTCATCGCCAGCTGCGCCATCCGCGGCGCGTCGGACGCCTCCATCCGCGGGGCCGTGCCCAACGATATCGCGGCGCTCGTGCGCGCGCTCGGCGTGCGGGCGGTGTTCTGCAACGGCGGCGCCGCGGCGCGGCTGTACGCCCGGTACTGCCAAAGGGCCGTGGGCCTGGCGGCCGTCACGCTGCCCTCGACGAGCCCCGCCAACGCCGCCTGGAGCCTGCCCGCTTTGCGGGCGGCGTGGGGCGCGGCGCTGGGCCCCTATATTTTAAACGCCTGAACGCCGCGCGATACCTTGCAACCGGGCCGGTTTTGTTTTATAATCACCTTGTACAGGCATTTTGCCGCAAGGGAGGGCCACGCATGCAAAAATGGGAGGAAAAACGCGAAAGACCCGTTCTGCCGCTGTATTTTGCCGCGGCGGTGTGGCTGGTGGGCGCGCTCGTGCTGCCGCCGTACACGCTTTCCGGCCTGCTGATCCTCGCGGGGCTCTCGGCGCTGGCCTACGCGGTCGGCCGGCGCTTTTGCCCGGAGCGCGTGGTGCGGCGGCTCGTCCCCTACGCCACCGGCAGCGAGGACGTCGACGCCATGCTCGACGGCGTCACCCAAAACCTCGACGCGCTGCACGCCCTCAACGCCGACATCCCGGACGCCGCGCTCTCGGCCGCCATGGAGCGCATGGAAAAGGCAGGCCGCGGCATCGTCGAGACGGTGGCCAAAACGCCGGACAAGGCCCGGCTGGCCGACCGCTTCGCGCGGTATTACCTGCCCGAGGTGCTCAAGATCCTCGGCGCCTACGCCGACATGGAAAAGACCGGCGTCAAGGGCGAAAACGCCGGGCAGATCCTGGGCGATGTGCGCAGGAACGCCGAGACGATGGCGGCCGCGTTCGAGAACCAGCTCGACGCGCTCTATTCCGCCGAGGCGCTGGACATCTCGACCGATATCGAGGTACTGGACGGCATCTTAAAGGCACAAAACCTGACCCAATAAAAAATCAGCATACACGGAAAGGATGGACCCCACCATGGCCGAACAGAACACCACCCCCGAGCTGGAGCTCAACGTCCCCGCCGCCCCCACCCTCACGCTGGAGGCGGAGCCCGCCGCCCCCGCCCTGACGCCGGACACCGCCGCCGAGGCGGCCGCCGCACAGGCCGAGCCGGTCAAGGTGGAGGACACCCCGCTGACGCCGGAGGAGCAGAAGATGGTCGACGAGTTCGCCGAAAAGATCGACGTGACCAACTCCCAGATGATCCTGCAATACGGCGCCGCGAGCCAGAAAAAGCTCAGCGAATTCTCCGATACGGCGCTCTCCCGCGTCAAGACGCAGGACATGGGCGAGACCGGCAAGATGATCACCGACCTCATCGGCGAGCTCAAGGGCTTTGACGCCTCCGAGCAGCAAAAGGGCTTCCTGGGGCTGTTCCACAAGGCAAAAAACAGCGTAGAAACGCTCAAGATGCGCTATGAGAGCGCCGACAAGAACGTCGAGCGCATCAAGGCCCAGCTCGAGGATCATCAGGTCACGCTGCTCAAGGACATCACCATGCTCGACAAGATGTACGAGCTCAACATGGTCTACTTCAAGGAGCTGACCATGTACATCCTGGCCGGGCAGAAGCGCCTCAGGCAGGTGCGCGGGACCACCCTCAAGGACGCGCAGGACAAGGCCGCCCGCACCGGCCTGCCGGAGGACGCGCAGGCCGCGCGCGATCTGGCCGATCTGTGCGACCGGTTCGAGAAAAAGCTGTACGATCTGCAGCTCACCCGCAACATCGCCATCCAGATGGGCCCGCAGATCCGCCTGATCCAGAACAACGACACCATGATGGCCGAAAAGATCCAGACCACCATCGTCAACACCATCCCGCTGTGGAAGAACCAGATGGTGCTGGCGCTGGGCATGGCCCACAGCCAGGAGGCCATGGAGGCCGAGCGCGCCGTGACCGAGACCACCAACGAGCTGCTGCGCAAGAACGCCGAGGCGCTCAAGCAGGGCACCATCGACATCGCGAAGGAATCCGAGCGCGGCGTGGTGGACATCGAGACCCTGCAGCAGACCAACCAGAAGCTCATCGAGACGCTGGACGAGCTCAACAGGATCCGCGCCGACGGCAAGGCCAAGCGCGCCGCCGCCGAGGAGGAGCTGGGCCGCATCGAGGGCGCCCTGCGCGCCAAGCTGCTCGAGCAGCAAAAGCAGTAACGCACCGCATACGCGCGGCCCCTGCCTGCATTTTTCCCGTGCAGGGGAGGCGGCGCCCGTGCCGCCCCGGCACAGCCTAAAGGAGGTGACCCGCCGATGACACTGGAACAGCAGGAGACCTTTGCGATCAAGGGCCCGCAGCTCGAGATCCTGGGCGAGGCGGAGAGCCGCCTGCCCGCCCCGGCGCGCAGACGGCCCGTGGCCGCCGGTGTGCTGGCGCTGGCCATCGTGTTGGCTGTGTTCGGCATCGGCGGGGCGCGCCTCAAGGGCGCGCAGGGCGCGGTGCTGCGGCAGTTCACCGCCGCCGACGAATACAACCACGGCATCCGGAGCGACCTGGATGCCCAGGCGGACGCCGCCGCCAGCCTCATCCGGCAGGCCGAAAACGTGCTGGGCGGGGACGACGGCGATGTCGCCGCGGCACAGCGGGCGCTGGACGCGTTCAATGCGGCGCCCGCCGATGCGCCGGACGCCGCCTGCGCGGCCAACGCCGGGCTGTACAGCGCCGTCGACGCCGTGTACAATGCCGCCCTCCCAAGGGCCGACGCCGACACCGCGGGCCGCATCGAGGATCTCTATACCGAGTTCGTCTCCCGGCAGGCCACCATCGACCGCGCCGGCGCGGCGTACAACGAGGCCGCCCGGGCCTACAACCAAACGGTCTCCGGCTTCCCGGCCAATGCCGTCGGCGCGCTGTGGGGCGCCGGCGAGGTACCGCTGTTCGAGCCGCAGCGCGGCGCGGCCCATCACGCCGAAACACACACGGAGGCCCGCCATGACGGCCCCATGAGGTGACACGATGCAGCAACTGACCAAACGCATATCCGCCCTCGCCGCGGCTTTGACGCTGGCGCTGGGCCTTTGCGCCTGCGGCGGCGCGCCGGAGCGCGCGCTCGACAGCGGTGACAGCGCCGTCATCGATACAGCCGGCGTCCTCTCGACCGATACCGAGAACTACGTCACCAATCTCTCGGTCGCCCTGCAGGAGAGCTGCGGCGCGCAGATCGGCGTGTACACGGTGGACTACATCGGCAACACGACGATGGAGAGCTACGCCTATACCGTTTTCAACGACTGGGGCCTCGGCGATGCCGACAAGGACAACGGCGTCCTGCTGCTGCTGGCCACCGGCGAGGACGATTACTGGGCCATGCGCGGCGCGGGGCTCGAGAGCATGCTCTCGGCGGCCACGCTGGGCAGCCTGCTGGAGGAGCAGATGGAGCCCGCCTGGCTGCAGGGCGACTATGACACCGGCACGCGCCGCACCGTCTATGCGCTGGCGGAGCGGCTGTGCAGCTTCTACGGCCTTTCCGTCGACCTCGAGACCGCGGCCCTCGGCCAGAGCGGCACCGCGGACGCGCCGGCCCCGGCGCGGGAGAGCGGCGGCGGGCTGCTGACCGTGGTGCTCATCGTTCTGGCGGTCGTGCTCATCATCTGGGCCATCGGCGCCCTCAGCCGCGGCAGGCGGCGCGGCCCACCCCCGCCGCCCGGCGGCTACGGCGGGTATTACGCCCCGCGGCAGCGCTCGGGCTTTGGCAGCGGCTTTGCCAGCGGGCTGGGCTTTGGCATGGGCCAGAGCGTGGGCCGCCGCATGTTCGGCGGCAGCCGGCGGCAGCCCCCGCCCCCGCCCGGCGGGTTCGGCGGG
>CANRBN010000128.1 GCA_947628865.1 uncultured Gemmiger sp. | reverse complement strand
ATGGTCTGCGCCACCTACCGCAAAAAGGGCAAGCACGTCTGTACTTCTCACCAGATCCGCAACTCGGTCATAGAGGAGCAGCTTCTAGAGGGAATCCGCAGCATCACAGCTTATGTGCGGGAGCATGAGGACGAATTCGTGCAGATGGTCACGAAAAAATCTCAGGAGGAACTGAGCCGCAGCCTGCGGGACAGCAAGCGTGAACTGGAGCAGGCACAGGCCCGTATCCGCAAGCTGGACGAGATCATCCAACGGCTCTACGAGGACAACATCGAGGGCAAGATCACCGACGAGCGGTTCAGCCGGATGAGCGCCAGCTATGAGGAAGAACAGCACACGCTGGAGAGTCGCGTGACTGAATTGAAAGCCCTGATCGCGTCGGAGAAAGAACGTAGCGCCAATGTGGACAGCTTTCTCGCCATCGTGCGGAAGTACACGGACATCCAGGAACTGACCGCCGAGATCATCCGCGAGTTCGTGGAGAAGGTATACGTCTACCAGGCCGAGCGCGTAGGCGGCTACAAAGTCCAGCGCATCCGCATCGTGTGGAACTGTATCGGAGAGTTCGACCCACCAGCCACAAAAGAGCAAGAAAAAACGGCATAGCCGCATTTCACGACTATGCCGATTCTTCCAGAGATCATAAATCCCTTAGTTGTACCCCCTTTTCGGCGCGGGCCGTTGTTCGCGACCGTGCAGGGGGCTTGCCAACGGCTCGCGGGGGGGCGGCGATCTCCGCGCTAAGAGCCGCCCTGCGGGCGGTCACGCTCCGAAACGCCTCGCTGGGGCTCGGTGTCCCCGACGCCCCGCGGTTTCAAATACCGAGTGCCATATCCACGCCGTCCAACACCGCCCGCACGAGCGTGTCGCCGTCATAGGTCAGCGCCAGCCGGAAAAACGGCGCGCCGTCCGCCAGCAGCTTTAGAAAAATGCGGTCGCCCTGCCACAGCGGCAGGCCGGGCACCTCGGCCACGGGCACCCACTCCAAAACGCCCTCGCGGCAGTCCGGCAGGCGGGTGGCGTCGCCGGTGTAGCCGCCCTCGGCGCAGCTGAACAGGTGCATGCGCTCCGCCGGCCACGGCGGGCAGAAAAAATCCACGATGCCGCGATACCGCGGCGCCGTCAGCGTCAGGCCGGTCTCCTCCAGCGCCTCGCGCACGACGCAGGCGCGCGCGTCCTCGCCGGGCAGGAACTTGCCGCCGATGCCGATCCATTTGTCCCGGTTGACGTCGTTTTCTTTCTTCACGCGGTGCAGCATCAGGTAGGCCCCGCCGCGCTCGATGTAGCAGAGCGTCGTCTGCAAAAGTCCTGTTTCCATCCAAAAGCCCCTCCCGTACCGTTCTATTTTAGCCCTCCGCCGGCGCTTTGGCAAGGTATAAATCCGCCCCGGCGCCGCACACTAGCAAACGGTGAGGAAATTTAAGCCAAACGGGAGGTCGTAAAATGAAAGCAACCGGTATCGTGCGCCGCATCGACGAGCTTGGCCGTGTCGTCATCCCCAAGGAGATCCGCCGCACCCAGCGCATCCGCCAGGGCGACGCGCTCGAGATCTACACCGCCGCCGACGGCGAGGTCGTGTTCAAAAAATATTCGCCGATGGTGGCGCTGGGCGAGCTGTCCGCCGTATACGCCGAGGTGCTGGCCAAAACCCTGGGCCGCCCGGTCATGGTGTGCGACAAGGACGCCGTCGTCGCCGCCACCGGCCCCGCCAAAAACGAGTGGCTGGGCCGCCCCGTCTCGCGGGAGCTCGACAGCCTGCTCGCCATGCGCAGCCCCTACACCGCCCCGGCGGATGCCGCCCGCCGCATCCGCGCCTTTGAGCGCGGCGACCGCCAGCTGCTGTGCGCCGCGCCCATCATCGCCGGCGGCGATGTCGAGGGCGGCGTCTGCCTGCTGGGCACCGCCAGGGACGCCCCGCCCGCCGAGGAGGCCGTGCGCGCCGTCAACCTGGCAGCCGCCTTCCTGGCGCGCTGGCTCGAGGCGTAAGGCGCTGCCAAAGCCGCCCCCGCCCGTCTGTGCCGGGCGGGGGCGTCCGCGTGCCCGCGCAGGAAGACGCCGCTTTGTGTCTAAAATGTTAAACTTTCAAACTTTTTTGTAAAACCACTTGACAGGCGCCGCCCTTTGCATATAATGAAATTAGCACTCGAAAGCGATGAGTGCTAAACAAACGAGAAAACACCCGGTGCGGAGAAAGGCGGGGGATCGGGATGCCAATGGACGCACGCAAGCAGCGCATACTGGAGGCCATCGTCGCGCTCTACGGCACCGAGGGCACGCCCATCGGCAGCAGCCTGTTGGCCAGCTACTTTGATATGGCGTTCTCCAGCGCGACGCTGCGCAACGAGATGGCCGCCCTGACCCGCCTCGGCCTTTTGGAGCAGCCGCACACGAGCGCGGGCCGCGTGCCGAGCCCCCGTGGCTACCGCTATTACCTTGACACGCTCATCGCGGCGCCCGCCGCCGAGCCGCTGCCCGAAAGCGACCGCCGCCGCATCGACGCCTGCTTCGCCGCCATGGATGCCGAACCGGAAAAGCTGGCCCAGAGCGCCGCGCGCGCCCTGGCCGAGCTGACCGGCTGCGCCGCTGCCGTCACCACGCCGCAGGCGCCCGATCTGTGCATCGCCCACTTTGAGGTCGTGCAGGTCGGCCTGTGCGCCGCCGCCGTGTTGGCGGTGACCAACGCCGGCGGGGTGCGCACGCGTGTGGCCCGGGTGGACGGTGGCTTCTCCGCCGCCGACGCCGCGGCGCTGGCGCGGCTGCTCAACCAGGAGCTCGCGTTCATCGCCCCGCAGGATGTCGACCCGCAGCGCATCGCGCACCTCACCGCCTCGGTCGGGTCGGGGCTGGCGCCGGTGGTGCTGGCCGCGCAGGCGCTGGTGGCCACCGGCCCGCAGACGGTGCTGGAGGGCCCGCAGAACCTGGCCCGCATGCCGGATGTGCGCCACGATTTGGCCGCCCTGCTCGAGGTCTTCTCCGACCCGCGCGCGGCCGCGGCGCTCATCGAGCCGGAGGGGGACAGCGTCACCGCCACGCTGGGCGAAGACATCGACCCGCCCATGCCGGGGCTGTGCATCGTCAGCAAACGGTATCTGGCGGGGGGCGGATTGCGCGGCACGGTGGCCGTCATCGGCTCCAACCGCATGCCGTACCGCCGCCTCATCCCCATTCTTGAATACTTTGCCGCCCAGCTCGGCCAGAGCATGACCGGCAATAAACAGGAGGACACACCGTGAACGAAGACATCAAGGAAGAGCGCACTGACCCCGCCGAGGCGCAGGAGGCGCAGGAGCCGCAGGAGCCCGCGCCGCAGCCCGAGGCCCCGGCAGAGCCGCAGCAAAAGGCCGCCGAAGCCCCCGCGGCGCCGGAGCCGCCCGCCGCAAAGCCGAAAAAGGAGCCCTTCAAGGGCAAGGCGCGCGAGGTCGAGGGCCTCAAGGCCAAGCTGGACGCCGCCGAGAAAAAGGCCGCCGAGATCAAGGATCAGCTGCTGCGCACCGCCGCCGAGTACGAAAATTTCCGCAAGCGCTCGGCCCGCGAGTCTGACAGAAAATTCAACGACGGCGTCTCGTTCGCCGTCAACCAGATCCTTGCCATCCTCGACACGCTCGAGATGGCCGCCGGCGCCGCCTGCAGCGACGAGAACTACAAAAAGGGCGTGGTGATGACGCTCGACAAGGCCGCGCAGGCCCTGCAAAAGCTGAACATCACCGAGATCGAGGCCCTCGGCAAGCCGTTCGACCCCAACCTGATGAACGCCGTGCAGCAGGTGCCCGCCGCCGAGGGGCAGGAGAGCGGCACCGTCGTGACGGTGTACCAGAAAGGGTATAGAATAGGCGACCAGATCATCCGCCACGCCTCGGTCGTTGTAGCCGAGTGAGCGGCCCACTGGATCGCCCGCGTTCGCGGGCAGCCAATTTCGGTACGAACGCGCTGCGTTCGTTTTTGCCCGGTCAAACGGGCTTGGCCCGCAAGACCCGTTTGACCGGCGCGGAGCATAGCTCCGCGAGCAAAAAATCGGCGACCAGATCATAAGGCACGCCTCGGTCGTCGTGGCCGAATGACGCCCCGCAGACTTGTTTTAAGGCCCAAAGGAGCCTTAAAAATAAAACAGCACATCAACAATTTTTAATAAATTTGAAGGGAGAACACAAACCATGAGCAAGATCATCGGCATCGATTTGGGCACCACCAACAGCTGCGTCGCCGTGATGGAGGGCGGCGAGCCCGTCGTCATCGCCAACTCCGAGGGCGCGCGCACCACCCCGTCCGTCGTCGGCTTCACCAAGACCGGCGAGCGCCTCGTCGGCCAGGTCGCCAAGCGCCAGGCCATCACCAACCCCGAAAACACCATCTCCTCCATCAAGCGCAAGATGGGCACCGCCGAAAAGGTCCACGCCGGCGATAAGGACTACACCCCCGAGGAGATCAGCGCCATGATCCTCGCGAAGCTCAAGGCCGACGCCGAGGCGTATCTGGGCGAATCCGTGACCGAGGCCGTCATCACCGTGCCCGCCTACTTCAACGACAGCCAGCGCCAGGCCACCAAGAACGCCGGCACCATCGCCGGCCTCAACGTCAAGCGCATCATCAACGAGCCGACCGCCGCGTCGCTCGCGTACGGCATCGACAAGGAGACCGACCAGAAGATCATGGTCTATGACCTCGGCGGCGGCACGTTCGATGTCTCCATCATCGAGATGGGCGACGGCGTGACCGAGGTCCTCGCCACCAACGGCGACACCCACCTCGGCGGCGACGATTTCGACCAGCGCGTCATCGACTGGATGGCCGAGGCGTTCAAGCAGGAGAACGGCATCGACCTGCGGCAGGACAAGATGGCCGCCCAGCGCCTCAAGGAGGCCGCCGAGAAGGCCAAGATCGAGCTGTCCAGCGCCACCTCCACCAACATCAACCTGCCGTTCATCACCGCCGACGCCAACGGCCCCAAGCATCTGGACATGACGCTGACCCGCGCCAAGTTCAATGAGCTCACCGCCGACCTCGTCGACCGCACCATGGGCCCCGTCCGCAAGGCCATGGCCGATGCCGGGCTCTCCGCCTCCGACCTCAAGAAGGTGCTGATGGTGGGCGGCTCCACCCGCATCCCCGCCGTCTACGACGCCGTCAAGAAAGAGCTCGGCTGCGAGCCGTTCAAGGGCATCAACCCCGACGAATGCGTCGCCGTCGGCGCCGCCATCCAGGGCGGCGTGCTGCA